>CAIYQF010000100.1 GCA_903928325.1 uncultured beta proteobacterium
CTGGCCCACGCCGCTGCGCTGCGCGGCGGCTTCAATGGTGGCTTGGAGTCCCGGCACGGCGGGCACCACAAATTTGACGCCAGGCAGGTCCTTCTGAACCAGGGCTGCCGCTTCAAAAAAACGCAGTGCCAGGTGCAGCACTTCCGACTTGCGGCTGCCCGGCAATAGCGCGACCACATCGTCGCCCGGCGCCAAGCCCAAGCCCTGGCGCGCCGCAGCACGGTCGCTCTGCATCGGAATCACCTGCGCCAGCGGATGACCGACATAGGTGGCGGGGATGCCGTGCTGCGCCAGCAAAGCCGGCTCAAAAGGAAAAATGCACAGCACGTGGTCCACACTGCGGCGTATCAGTTCCAGCCGCTCGGGCCGCCAGGCCCAGACCGAGGGGCACACAAAATGCACCGTCTTGACGCCCTGGCAGCGCAGGTTTTCTTCGAGGGGCAGGTTGAAATCGGGCGCGTCCACGCCGATAAACAGGTCCGGCTTGTCGTGGCCCAGGCGCTGCAGCAACTGCTTGCGGATGCCGACGATCTCGCGGTAGCGCAGCAGCACGTCCCAGCCAAAACCATGGACCGACAACTTGTGGTGCGGCCACCAGGCGCCAAAGCCTTGGGCTGCCATGCGCGGACCGCCAATGCCCGCGGCGCGCAGGCCAGGCCAACGTTTACGCATCGCCTCAAGAAGCAAACCCGCCAGCAGATCGCCCGAGGCCTCACCAGCCACCATCGCCAAGGACAGCGATGCGCCGGTGTCGGCAACAGGTGCAGGCCTCAACGCACAATGCCGCGCTGGGGCGGCGTGTGGCGCAAAAACTCCAGCATCATGGCCACGTCGGGCGCTGTTTCGGGCCGGGTTTCGGGCAGGCTCGCGATTTGCGCCTGGGCGCGCTCCAACGTCAGCTCTTCGCGGTACAGGGTTTTGTGCATAGCTTTGACACCGGCAATGCGCTCCGGTGAAAAGCCGCGTCGGCGCAGGCCCTCGTAATTCATGGAGCGTGCGCCTGCGGGCTGCCCTTGGCACATCACAAACGGCGGCAGGTCGGCAAACAGCAGCGAACACATGGCTGTCATGCTGTGCGCACCCAAGCGCACAAACTGGTGCACCACGGTAAAGCCGCCCAAAATCACCCAGTCCCCCACCACCACGTGGCCCGCGAGCTGCGAGTTGTTGGCAAAAATCGTGTGGTCGCCCACCTGGCAGTCGTGCGCCAAGTGCACATAGGCCATGATCCAGTTGTCATTGCCCACGCGGGTCACGCCCACGTCGCCGGGCGAGCCGATGTTGAAGGTGCAAAACTCACGGATGGTGTTGCGGTCACCAATCACCAGTTCGCAGGGCTCACCAGCGTATTTTTTGTCCTGCGGCACCGCGCCCAAGGAATTGAACTGAAAGATGCGGTTGTCGCGCCCAATGGTGGTGTGGCCCTCAATCACGCAATGCGCGCCGATTGTGGTGCCAGCGCCAACTTTGACGTGGGGGCCAATGACCGTATACGGACCAACCGTGACAGCTGGGTCCAAAGCGGCCCCGGGGTCAACAATGGCAGTGGGGTGAATGGCGCTCACGTCAGGCCTTTGGATCAATGGCGCGCATGGCGCAGGTCAATTCGGCTTCCACCGCCGTCTCGCCCGCCACGCTAGCGCGGGCCTTGAACTTGAAGATGCCCGCTTTCATACGCTGTAACTCGACTTCCAAAATCAGCTGATCGCCGGGTTCCACCGGTCGCTTAAAACGTGCGCCGTCGATGCCCGCGAAGTAGTACACCGTCTCGTCGTTGGGTGAGGTGTTCAGTGCGTCAAACGCTAGCAACGCTGCCGCTTGGGCCAGCGCCTCCAGCATCAGCACCCCCGGCATGACCGGGCGGTGCGGGAAATGGCCCTCGAAAAACGGTTCGTTCATGGTCACGTTCTTCAGCGCCTTGATGGTCTTTCCCTTGTCCAGCTCCAGTACCCGGTCCACCAGCAAAAAGGGGTAACGGTGGGGCAGTTGCTTGAGAATTTGGTGAATATTCATCATGGCTTGGGTTCGCTTTCTAACTTTTTGATGCGCTCGCGCAGGGTGTGGAGTTGTTTCAGTGTGGCGGCGTTGCGCTCCCAGGACGCGTTGTCGTCCAACGGGAAAAAGCCCGTGTAATGGCCCGGCTTCTTGATCGACTTGCTGACCACGGTGGCCGCCGAAATATGCACGCCATCGGCAATCTGCAGGTGGCCCAGCACCACGGCGCCGCCGCCAATGGTGCATTGCGCGCCTATCGTGGTGCTACCGGCGATACCCGCACAACCAGCAATAGCCGTGTTGCGACCAATGCGCACGTTGTGGCCGACCTGAATCAGGTTGTCGAGCTTGACGCCATCTTCAATCACCGTGTCTTGTAAGGCTCCGCGATCCACGCATGTGTTCGCCCCAATTTCCACGTCGTCGCCGATGCGCACGGCGCCGAGCTGCTCAATTTTTTCCCAGCGTTCGCCGTCGGGCGCAAAACCAAATCCATCGGCACCGATAACTACCCCGCTGTGCAGCAGGCAGCGTGCGCCAATCACGCAGTCCTCGCCCACCGTGACACGGGCCTTGAGTTCGGTACCGGCACCAATCTGAGCGCCACGCTCAACGACGCACAAGGCACCAACGCGGGCTGTCGGATGGACGCTTGCCTCAGCATCCACAACTGCCGAGGGGTGAATGACAGCGCCAGCCAGGCCTTTCGGCGGTCGTGCGGAACGCACAGTGGCGCGCCAAAGCTGGGTCAGGCGGGCAAAGTAGAGGTAGGGCTGGTCGGTGACGATGCAGAATCCACGCTGGACTGCCGCTCCTGAGAGGCTCGGGCCAACGACGACGCACCCAGCTTTGGACCCGACGAGTTGTTGCTGGTAGCGCGGGTTGCTGACAAAACTAATGTGGTTTGGACCGGCCGACTCCAAAGACGCCAAACCGCAGATCTGCAATCCACCGTCGCCGTGCAACTGTCCACCCAGCGCGGCAACGATGGCGGACAGGCTTATTTCAGACACACCTGCGGCACGAAGTAAGCCTACTTGGCCACCGCCGTATTGAGGATTTTCAGTACTTTTTCGGTGATGTCATGCTTGGCGCTGCTATACACCACTTCTTGAATAACCAAGTCGTACTTTTCATCTTCGGCCACTTTTTTGACCGCCTTGGTTGCCTTGTCCAGCACCTGCTGCAACTCTTCGTTGCGTCGACCGTTCAAGTCTTCCTGGTACTCGCGCTGTTTGCGCTGAAAGTCGCGGTTGAGCTCTGCGCCTTCTTTTTGTCGGCTTGCACGCTGGGACTCCGTCATGGTGGGCGCATCGCGTTCAAACTTTTCACTGAACGTTTTTAGTGCTGCCTGCAAATCACCCAGCTCCTTGCCTCGCTTGGAGAATTCTTGCTCCAGCTTGGTCTGAGCCGCCTTGGCAATCAGCGACTCGGTTGTGATGCGCTGGGTGTTGACATAGCCAATTTTGGAGTCTTGCGCCCAGACGCCCGAACTCAAGCTGGCCAGCAGCATGGCGATGAACGCGATTTGATGTGTGGGTTTCATTAGAAGGAAGTTCCAATCTGGAATTGAAGTGTCTGCATTTTATCCGTGTCAAACTTGGAAATGGGCTTCGCCAAGGCAAGACGCAACGGGCCTACCGGCGAAATCCAGCTGATTCCTACGCCTGCTGAAGTGCGCAAGTCCCCCAGTTGGATCGTCTCATTGGGGCCATACAGCCCACCGGCGTCAAAAAAACCATACATGCGCAGCGTCTTGTCATTACCTCCACCGGGCAACGGGGACAACACCTCGGCGTTGATTGTGATCTTTTTGGCGCCGCCGGTTGCCACGGCACCTTGATCGCGCTGGGCCCCAGTCGTCAGGCTCCCTTGTTCAAATCCGCGCACCGAACCTAAGCCACCAGAATAATAGTTTTTAAACAACGGGTAGGTCTTATCATTGGTTGAAACCCCCATGGACAACTCCGCGTTGAGTGCCAAAGTGGTCTTTTTACTCAGAGGAAAATACTGCTGCACCTGGGTGCTCGCACGGGCATAACGCAATTCCCCCCCAACACTCCACTCGCCATTGGCACGCAAAATCCGGCCCGAACTCGGCACCAGCGCGCTATCGCGGGTATCGCGAGCCCATCCAACGGTCAATGGCACTGCATACGTGGTGTACCCAAACTGATCCGCAAAATCGCTGTACGCGATGGGCAGCAAGGTACCGGGAACAATGGTGGTACTGTCAACACCCACTCCGAAGTACACCGTATCGGTTTCGGTAAATGGCACACCAAACCGCACCCCCGCACCCGTGGTTTGCAGAGAGTAACTATCCAAATCTACATACGGTTTTGTTGTGCGCTGGTACAGGTCAATGGTCCGGGACACGCCGTCGTCGGTGAAGTAGGGGTCGGTGGTATTGAAAACCACCGTCCGATTGAGCTTGCTGGTATTGACCTCTACGCCCAGCGAATTACCCGATCCAAATGCATTTTCCTGTTTGAAGCCCAGCATGATCCCGAGACCGTCCGCACTCGATACACCGGCACCCAAGCTCAAGCTGCCTGTGGGCTTTTCCACTACCGCAATAGTCAAATCCACCTGGTCCGGCAGGCCTGCCACCTCTTGTGTATCAATGGTCACTTCTTTGAAATAACCCAAGCGGTCCACCCGGTTACGGGATTGACGAATCTTCTCCCCGTCGTACCAAGCTGCCTCCAGCTGGCGAAATTCGCGGCGAATCACTTCATCACGCGTTCTGTCGTTTCCGGCCACGTTGATGCGTCGCACATACACGCGGCGCGAGGGCTCCGCGCGAATGCTCACCTCGACTTGGTTGGTCTTCCGGTCTACGACCGTAGACGACTCGGCAACCGCAAAGGCAAAACCAAAGTTGGAATAAAAATCGGTAAACGCCTTGGTGGTCTGACTTACTTCATTGGCGTTATACGGCTCACCCACCTGAATTTTGACCAGCGCCTGGAACTCAGCATCCTTTTCCAGCAAATTGCCTACCAACTTGACTTTGGAAACGATGAATCGCTCGCCTTCGGAAATATTGATCGTGACACTGATGTCCTGCTTGTTAGGGGAAATGACCACCTGCGTCGAATCAACGACAAATTCCAAATACCCGCGGGATAGATAATAAGAACGCAAGGTTTCAACGTCAGCATTCAATTTGCTGCGAACATACCGGTCCGACTTGGTGTACCAGCTCAGCCAGCCGCCTGTATCGGAATCCATTAGGCCCAGCAACGCGTCCTCCGAGAACGCCTTGGCGCCCACGATTCGGATGGATTTGATTTTTGCAATATCACCTTCCATCACAGCGAAACTCAGGTTGACGCGGTTGCGCTCGAGCGGAGTAACGGTGGTCACCACTTCAGCGGCGTACATGCTGCGGTTGATGTATTGGCGTTTAAGCTCCTGCTCCGCTTTGTCAGCCAAGGCCTTATCAAACGGCCTACCGTCCGCCAAACCGATGTCTTTGAGCGCTTTGACCAGCACATCCTTATCAAACTCTTTGGTCCCGCTAAAGCTGACCTCGGCCACTGTTGGGCGTTCCTCGACGATAACCAGGAGCACATTGCCGCTCACCGTAATCCGGACGTCATTAAACAAACCCAGTCCAAAGAGGGCCCGTATGGAAGCTGCCGCTTTGTCGTCGCTGTACGTATCTCCAATACGCACTGGCAGCGAGCCAAAAACCGTACCCGCCTCGACCCTTTGCAAACCTTCAACACGGATGTCCTCCACCGTAAAGGGTGCCAAGGCCCTGGCGGACCCCACCACGGCGAACAGCAGCAACGCGGCGATGAATCGGGGAATGGACTTATAGGCAATAGGCATGGTGAACATTCAATGGCAAAGCTCTAGGTAATAAACCGGCAAACCGGCTTATTAGGAGGTCGCTGTAGGAAACAAGCGCCATCATAACGACCTGTCCCGTCATACCCCAAGCCGTGCAACCCGGACACTTGCTACCGTGCGTGCCTCATCATCAATGGCCAGCAAATCACCTAAAGTAACCGGTGCAGCTGGCATAAGTGCCTCCAAGCAGGCCGTGTTGATGGCATGAATTTGGTCAAACCGGATACGCCCGCCGAGAAACGCGGCTACAGCCACTTCGTTGGCAGCGTTCAATACCGCTGGCGTGCCGGGTCGGGCGTCCAAAACATGCCACGCCAGTTGCAGGCCGGGGAATCGTTCGCTATGTCCGCACGTGCCCATGGGCTCAAATGTCAAACCCGCCAGGGTGGAAAAATCCAAGGCGCTGGCACCGCTGGTGTGGCGCTTAGGCCAGGACAGGCCGTAGGCTATAGGCCCGCGCATATCGGGCGTTCCCAACTGCGCCACCACAGAATGATCCACAAACTGCACCATTGAGTGGATGACACTTTGTGGATGGATGACCACCTCAATCGCCTGTGGCCGAACACCAAATAAGAACTTCGCCTCGATGACTTCGAGCGCCTTATTCATCATCGTGGCTGAATCCACCGATATCTTGCGCCCCATAACCCAATTGGGATGGGCACAGGCTTGCTCGGGGGTCACCTGACTTAAGGTGGCCGGATCACGGCTGCGAAACGGTCCACCAGAGGCCGTCAAAATGATTTTGTCAATTGCCCCAGGCCAATCCAGCGGATCTAGAGGCAGGGACTGAAATATGGCAGAGTGTTCGCTGTCAATCGGTAGAAGGGTTGCGCCACCCTGGCGCACTGCGTCCATAAAGAAGTCGCCACCCAGTACCAGGGCCTCTTTGTTGGCCAACAGCAGGCGCTTTCCCGCGTGCGCTGCCGCAATGCAAGAAGCCAGTCCAGCGGCACCGACAATCGCGGCCATCACGATGTCCACTTCCTCATGCTCGGCCACCAACTCCAAGGCCGCGCTGCCCCAAAGTACCTGTGTTTTAAGACCTTGACGCGCTAAAACAGATTGAAGCTCCCGCCCATGCGGCTCGCTGACCAGTACCGCGAAGCGGGGACGGAACGCGAGGCACTGCGCGGTCATGACATCCAAGCTGGTGTGGGCCGCTAACGCAAAAACCTGGTAGCGCTTGGGGTGGCGAGCGATCACATCGAGCGTATTGACGCCAATAGAACCCGTCGAACCCAGAATACTGATGGTCTTCATGCAATCGCCCAAACCTTGCGCTCCTAGCGACTGCACAACAGCATGGCCAGCGGCAATACCGGCAACAGGGCGTCAATCCGGTCGAGCACTCCACCATGCCCAGGCAAAAGACCGCTGCTGTCCTTCACCCCCGCAGCACGCTTGAACAGCGACTCCAGCAGGTCGCCCACCACGCTCATAGTCGTCAAAAAAACCACCGAAAGCGCTAAAAACCAGGGGCTTACGGTACCTAATCGGCCATACAAACTCTGGCTCTCAAGGCCCTGCGTAGCCTCGAACGAACGCCAAAAAAACCCGAGCGCCATGACCACGACAAAGGCACCTATGACCCCTTCCCAGGTTTTCCCAGGACTAATGCGCGGAGCGAGTCTACGGGCTATGAAACGCCCGCCCAACAGCCGACCGGAGAAATAGGCCGCGATATCGGCCACCCAAACCAGTGCCAGCAAAGAAAATAGAAAATTCACCCCTATCGTGCGTGCCTGCACCAACGCCAGCCAGGCTGCGCAAAGAGCAACTAGCCCCCCCGCCAAGCGAACAACGCGCGGTACAAGGAGCCACCGACCGAATCCCGACCGGAGCAACCAAGCGGCCAACAAAACCCAGGCCGCTCCGACCCCCAACCAAAGCCAAGCAAGCGATACAAAGACAAAGCCGGACACCCATAAACCCGCGCACAACGCACCGAAACCGAGCCCTGCAATCAAAGCGGTGGGGCCTGAGAAGCCACTCAATCGCGTCCATTCCCATGCAGCGGCGCATACCAATATGCCGCTTACTGCAACAAAAAATAAGGGATTTGAAGAAAGTACCGCAGGTACCAAAATGCACAGCAGAAGCACTGCAGTGATGATGCGCTGTTTCAGCACGGCTCGCTTCCCCGTTTAGGCAACGAGCGCTGCGCGAAGCGCAGCCCCCTTAACCCACACGCGGGCCCATGGGAAACGACGCAGGCGGAAAACAAAATACGCAAAACCTGTTGGACTACACCGCCATGATGTCGTGCTCTTTGGCACTCACCAATCGGTCAATTTCCAGAATGAAACGATCCGTGATTTTTTGAATCTCCGCCTCAGAACGTTTTTGATCGTCCTCGGAAACCAACTTGTCTCTTTCCAAACGCTTGACGGCGTCATTGGCGTCACGGCGCAAATTTCGGACGGCTACTTTGGCACCTTCACCCTCGGAACGAACCACTTTGGTTAGCTCTTTACGGCGCTCTTCGGTCATGACGGGCATCGGAACTCGAATCAAATCACCCATGCTAGAGGGGTTCAAGCCCAAATCACTTTCCCGAATGGCCTTCTCGATTTTGGCCCCCATGCCTTTTTCCCAAGGCTGAATTCCAACTGTGCGCGAATCAATCAGGGACAGATTAGCAACCTGACTAAGCGGCACCATGGAGCCGTAATACTCCACATGCACCGTTTCGAGAAGTGCGGGGTTGGCGCGGCCCGTGCGCACCTTGGTCAGGGTCGTCTTAAAAGCTGCAATGGACTGCTCCATTTTTCCTTCGACGCCAGTTCTAACTTCATCAATAGCCATTGCAGTCACTCCAAAGATTCAAACATGCACCAATGTTCCCTCATCCTCGCCCATGATGACGCGTTTAAGGGCGCCATGCTTGAAGATGGAAAACACCTTGATAGGCAATTTTTGATCACGGCACAATGCAAAAGCGGCAGCATCCATGATGCCAAGATTTTGCTGCATAGCACTGTCAAAGGTAAGCGTCGTGTACCGCTTTGCGGTAGGTACCTTTTTCGGATCGGCATCATAGACGCCGTCCACCTTGGTCGCCTTGAGCACGATTTCGGCACCAATTTCGGCTCCGCGCAGGGCCGCCGCCGTGTCTGTCGTGAAAAATGGATTTCCGGTGCCCGCGGCAAAAATGACCACCTTGCCTTCTTCCAGATACTGCAGCGCCTTGGGCCGGACATAGGGTTCAACCACCTGCTCGATACCGATAGCAGACATAACCCGCGCGGTTAGGCCCGCCTTGTTCATCGTATCGCCCAGCGCCAATGCGTTCATGACCGTGGCCAGCATACCCATGTAGTCGGCCGTGGCTCGGTCCATTCCAACAGAGCCACCCGCGACTCCCCGGAAAATATTTCCACCTCCAATGACAACGGCCACCTCTACACCCAGCCGAGTCACCTCAGCGATCTCATCGACCATGCGCACAATGGTATCGCGGTTGATACCAAACTGGTCGTCCCCCATCAAGGCCTCGCCCGACAGTTTCAACAAAATGCGCCTGTAGGCTGGCTTGGGAGATGTCATAGCTGATTCCGTTGGCAATAGTGGATATTTCAAATGGAGACCATCGTCAGACATGTTGCAAGTCTGCGCGATGGCCGAACCCAAAACGCGTTCGATTAAACCGTTTGCTTGGCCGCTGCGATTTGCGCGGCGACTTCGGCAGCGAAGTCATCCACTTTCTTTTCAATTCCCTCGCCCACAACGTACAGGGTAAAACCGTGCACCGTAGTCGCTTTTTCCTTAAGCATCTGCTCTACTGTTTGTTTGTCGTTCTTTACAAAAGACTGGTTAAACAAAGACACTTCCTTGAGGAACTTTTGTACTCCGCCTTCGACACGTTTACTCACAATTTCGGCGGATTGCACCGGTTTTCCGGCCGCCGTTGCAAGCGCCGCGTCATCAGCAGCCTTGGCAGCTGCAACCGAGCGCTCACGGGCCACCAACTCGGCAGGCACATCGGCGCTAGAAAGTGACACGGGCTTCATGGCGGCTACATGCATCGCAACGTCTTTGGCCGCAACTTCGTCGCCAGCAAACTCCACGACAACGCCAATGCGGGTTCCGTGCAAGTAGGAAGCAACCTTGGCACCCGTTGCAAACCGCTTGAACCGGCGAAAGCTCATGTTTTCGCCGATCTTTCCGATCAGCCCTTTGCGCACATCCTCCAGCGTCGGTCCAAACCCGTCTTGCACGTAGGCCAATGCACCCAATGCAGTAGCGTCGGCCGGATTGTGTTGCGCAACCAAGGCCGCAGCCGCGTTGGCCAGTGCCAGGAAACTATCATTTTTCGTCACGAAATCGGTTTCGCAATTGACTTCAATCATGGCGCTTACATCCAACCCGGCGGCCACGGCTACCACACCTTCCGCCGTAACGCGCGAAGCTGCCTTGCCTGCTTTGCTGCCCAATTTGACTCTCAGCAACTCCTCCGCCTTGGCCATATCGCCTTCAGCCTCGGTGAGTGCTTTCTTGCACTCCATCATCGGCGCGTCCGTTTTGCCACGCAACTCAGCAACCATGCTCGCAGTAATAACAGCCATTTTGAAATCTCCGTATCAGTTCAATTGATAAATAAATGTTAAAAAAAAGGGGCTAACAAGCCCCCTTGAGAGGGTGCAAAGACGCTCAAGCAGCCTCATCAACCTCTACGAATTCATCTTCGCCCTCAGCAACGACCGCTTTGACCAAGTCGTCGACCGCGTTAGCACGGCCCTCGAGCACCGCATCAGCAATCCCACGCGCATACAAAGTCACCGCCTTGGACGAGTCGTCATTACCAGGAATAACGTAATCAATACCCTCGGGTGAATGGTTGGAGTCCACCACGCCGATCAATGGGATGCCCAATTTGCGGGCTTCGGCGATCGCAATCTTGTGGTAGCCCACGTCGATCACAAAAATAGCGTCTGGCAACGTCACCATATCTTGAATGCCGCCAATGTCTTTTTCCAACTTCGCCAGCTCACGGGCAAACATCAGTTGCTCCTTCTTGCTCATTGCGTCGAGTCCGGCTTCTTGCTCGATCTTCATGTCTTTGAGACGTTTGATCGATGTCTTCACCGTTTTGAAGTTAGTCAACATGCCGCCGAGCCAGCGCTGGTCCACAAACGGAACACCCGCACGCTGCGCTTCAGCGGCTACGGTTTCACGCGCTTGGCGTTTAGTTCCCACCATCAAAATCGTTCCGCGTTTGGCTGTCAACTGACGCACAAACTTGGCTGCGTCCTGGAACATCGGCAAGGATTTTTCCAGATTGATAATGTGAATTTTATTGCGATGACCAAAGATGAAAGGCGCCATCTTCGGGTTCCAAAAACGGGTCTGGTGTCCGAAGTGGACGCCCGCTTCCAACATTTCGCGCATAGTTACTGCCATAAATACTCCAAAGGTTAGGACTTAAATCCGGTCCGCATTTCCCGTAAAACAGACTTCGTCTGCGCACAGAACACCTTGGCTGGACCGGCTTGTGATTGCAAGCATGGGGCCGAAGTATTTCTTCGATCCCAGCAAAGCCTGCTGATTTTACACCATCAGCCCAAAATACCGACCCAAGGAGAAGGCCTGAGGCGACTAACTGGCAGCGGCCTCTTCAGATTTTGAACGGCCTTCACGCTTGGGCAGGGGCTGGATGTCGAGAAGAACTTCCGTTTTAGACTCGTCTTTGTCGTCCAAATCCACTGTTAAGCGCCCACCCTCCGTCAAGCGACCAAACAAGAGTTCGTCAGCCAGAGCACGTCGAATGGTGTCCTGGATTAGGCGCTGCATGGGGCGCGCACCCATGAGTGGGTCAAATCCCTTCTTGCCGAGATGCTTGCGAAGCTTATCCGTAAAGGTTACGTCCACCTTTTTCTCTGCCAGTTGCGTCTCCAGTTGGAGCAAGAATTTATCAACCACGCGCAAAATCACATTTTCATCCAAGGCTTTAAATCCAACGATCGCGTCCAATCGGTTACGAAACTCCGGTGTAAACAAGCGCTTGATGTCGACCATCTCATCGCCTGACTCCCGTGGATTGGTAAAGCCAATCGTGGCCTTGTTCATCGTCTCGGCGCCAGCGTTGGTCGTCATGATGATGATGACATTGCGGAAATCCGCTTTCCGACCATTGTTATCGGTCAATGCCCCATGGTCCATTACCTGCAGAAGGACATTAAAAATATCGGGATGGGCCTTCTCAATTTCATCCAAAAGCAGCACGCAATGGGGTTTTTTGGTGACTGCTTCGGTAAGTAGTCCGCCTTGGTCAAATCCAACGTATCCGGGCGGTGCGCCAATGAGTCGACTCACGGCGTGACGCTCCATGTACTCGCTCATGTCAAAACGAATCAGGTCTATACCCATGATGTAGGCCAACTGCTTGGCCGCCTCCGTCTTCCCGACTCCGGTAGGACCGCTAAACAAAAATGAACCAATTGGCTTATCCCCTTTGCCCAAGCCGGAGCGCGCCATTTTGACTGCCGAAGCCAGGATATCCAAGGCCTTATCCTGCCCAAACACCACGCTCTTAAGGTCCCGGTCCAGGGTCTTGAGCTTTCCTCTGTCGTCATTGGAGACATTGGCAGGGGGAATACGGGCAATTTTTGCCACAATTTCTTCCACCTCGGTCTTGGTAATGGTTTTTTTGCGTTTACTGGGCGGCAAAATTTGCTGCGCAGCACCCGCCTCGTCAATCACGTCAATTGCCTTGTCTGGAAGGTGCCGGTCATTGATGTACTTCGCACTGAGTTCAGCAGCCGCTTGGAGTGCCGCCAGCGCATATTTCACCTTGTGGTGCTCCTCAAAACGCGACTTTAACCCCTTGAGGATTTCGACTGTCTGCTCCACCGTGGGCTCGACCACGTCAATTTTCTGGAACCGGCGCGACAGGGCCGCATCTTTTTCAAAAATGCCGCGGTACTCGGTAAATGTGGTCGCACCGATACACTTGAGATGCCCAGAACTCAGGCTTGGTTTAAGCAAGTTGGAGGCGTCCAAAGTGCCGCCCGAGGCTGCACCAGCGCCGATGAGTGTGTGGATTTCATCAATAAACAACACCGCATTGGGACGATCCTTCAAGGCCTTGAGAACGCCCTTTAACCGTTGTTCAAAGTCACCGCGGTATTTGGTTCCTGCCAACAGCGCCCCCATATCCAAGGAATACACGACAGAGTCCGCCAACACTTCTGGGACGTCCTTTTGGGAAATCCGCCAAGCCAGCCCCTCCGCAATCGCCGTCTTTCCGACTCCCGCCTCACCCACCAACAAGGGGTTGTTTTTCCGCCGTCGACACAGTATCTGGATCACGCGCTCCACTTCGTACTCACGGCCAATTAAGGGATCAATCTTCCCCTCTTTAGCCAGTTGGTTCAGGTTTTGTGTGTACTGCTCAAGTGGGGAAGCCTTCTCATTTTTCTCCGCTGCTGCCTCTTCGCCATCGGAAGCACTTTCACCACTCTTGGTGACTTCAGGCGGATCGCTTTTCTTGATGCCATGTGCAATAAAGTTCACCACATCAAGTCGCGTCACGCCTTGCTGGTGCAAATAGTACACAGCATGCGAATCTTTTTCGCCAAAAATGGCCACGAGCACATTGCTGCCCATGACTTCTTTTTTCCCACTTCCGGTGGACTGCACATGCATGATGGCGCGTTGAATCACGCGCTGAAAGCCCAAGGTCGGCTGCGTGTCAACGTCGTCTAGACCAGCTACCTGCGGGGTGTTGTCCTTAATAAAGTGGTTTAGTGACTTGCGCAACTCATCCACATTGGCCGAGCACGCGCGCAGCACTTCGGCCGCGCTAGGGTTGTCCAATAAGGCCAACAGCAAATGCTCCACCGTAATGAACTCATGCCGCTGCTGCCGGGCCTCTACAAACGCCATGTGCAAACTGACTTCTAATTCTTGGGCGATCATGTCGTATCCTTTACCTGATTCAATAATTATCGGATGCCACACACACACGCGGGCAAAACGCGCCAGTCATCTGAACCACGTCAAAGCCCCGCAGGCTCACTGACGCACTGCAGCGGATGTCCCGCCTTTTGAGCGGCATCCATCACCTGATCAACCTTGGTTGCCGCAACGTCTTTCGTATATACGCCACAGACGCCCTTGCCATCCAAATGGATTTTCAACATGATTTGGGTGGCCGTTTCCAAATCCTTGGAAAAAAACTCCTGAATCACCAAAACCACGAACTCCATGGGTGTGAAGTCATCATTGAGCATCAAAACCTGGTGCATCGCTGGAGGCTTCACCTTCAACGGAATGCGTTCCAACACCACAGCACCACCATCGTCGTGCCTGGGCTTTTGCAGAGGTAGTTGCGCCGGGAGTTTAGGAGGTTTGCTGGCCATGATTTCATTTTATCGGTGCGTCCATCGTATCGCAGTCAGTAGGGTAATTGGTGGTGTGTTCCACAAATTCAAGCAGTGAAAACGAAATCGCCCGAAACGCAACTGCGCCTCGGGCGATTTCGTTTTACATCGTCTACGCCCGAGGGCGCGACTCATGACTTGATTACATGTGGTCGATCATCACCTGACCAAAGCCCGAGCAACTCACCTGAGTGGCACCGTCCATCAATCGCGCAAAGTCATAGGTCACCTTCTTGCTGTGGATGGACTTCTGCATTGAACTGATGATCAGGTCTGCTGCTTCTTTCCATCCCATGTGGCGAAGCATCATTTCCGCAGACAGGATTTCCGATCCTGGATTGACGTAATCCTTGCCAGCATACTTGGGGGCCGTTCCGTGGGTTGCCTCGAACATGGCCACCGTATCGCTTAAATTGGCCCCTGGGGCAATGCCAATGCCGCCGACTTGGGCCGCCAATGCATCCGATACATAGTCGCCATTAAGGTTCAAGGTTGCAATCACACTGTATTCAGCCGGACGCAGCAAGATTTGTTGCAAGAACGCATCGGCAATGCTGTCTTTGACGACGATTTCCTTGCCCGTCTTCGGGTTTTTGAATTTGCACCACGGGCCGCCATCGATAAGTTCAGCGCCAAATTCCTTTTGGGCAAGTCCATAGGCCCAATCTCGAAATCCACCTTCCGTGTATTTCATGATGTTGCCCTTGTGAACAATCGTCAGGCTGGGTTTGTCATTGTCAATGGTGTACTGCAATGCTTTTCGCACCAAACGCTCTGTACCTTCACGTGAAACCGGCTTGATGCCGATGCCCGACGTGTTTGGGAAGCGGATTTTCGTGACACCCATTTCGTCTTGAAGAAACTTAATGAGCTTTTTCGCCTTATCGGACTCGGCCTCAAATTCAATGCCGGCGTAAATGTCCTCTGAATTTTCGCGAAATATGACCATATTGGTCTTTTGTGGCTCTTTCACCGGGCTCGGTACGCCTGCAAAATACTGAATGGGGCGCAAACACACATAAAGGTCCAACTCTTGGCGCAACGCCACATTCAGCGACCTAATTCCGCCGCCGACTGGAGTGGTCAACGGGCCTTTGATGGACACCACGAAATCACGAATGGCATGCAGGGTTTCCTCTGGCAACCACACGTCCGGTCCGTACACATTGGTCGACTTCTCACCCGCAAAAACCTCCATCCAATGGATTTTTTTTGCACCTCCATAGGCCTTGGCTACCGCAGCGTCAACGACTTTTAGCATAACCGGCGTGATATCGAGCCCTGTTCCATCCCCCTCAATGTACGGAATGATCGGGTGATCTGGCACGTTCAACGACAAATCGGGGTTTACCGTGATTTTTTTGCCTTCAGTGGGGATTTTTATGTGCTTATACATAGGGTGTGTCTCAGGTTTATGAAGGTGGGCAAATGATGGGCTTTGCGCCTTTGAGAGTGCGTTTTACCACCGCGTGACACCAATTTTATCCCCAAACAATTACGGGATTCTGTCAAAAAGCGCGGCATTTCTGGCTGCCGCTGCCGTTCGGAAAGACACAAATTCCACTGGTTTCCCCAAAACCGGCTCACTTTGGTGCAAGGTTGCCTTGAATGCTGGATGCGGCGTCGCTTTTCACTAACTTTCATTCACAATACCGGCATGAACCGCATTCGCCTAACACTTCTGCTGCTCCTAGCGCCTTTTCTTTCCGCTGTGGCGCAACCAGCGCCACAAATGGACTTGCCGCGAACCACCCTGGGAATAGGAATTCACCAAGTGCAAGTCCAGGTTGCCACAACCCAAGATCAGCATACAACAGGATTGATGTTTCGCACCGACATGCCAGCGCACGAAGGGATGCTTTTTGTCTTTGGCGCACCCAGCGAGCAATGTTTTTGGATGAAAAACACCCTGATGAGCCTCACCGCCGCCTTTGTTGCCGACGATGGCACCATCATCAACATAGAGGACATGCAAGCCCAAACCACCGTATCCCACTGCTCGGCAAAACCGGTGCGCTTTGTACTCGAAGTCAACCAAGGGTGGTTTGCAAAGAAAGGGATCAAGCCAGGCATGAAACTCACTGGCCTGCCGTTCAAACCCAGTCACTGATACGGCTTCGCGGCGCCAGATTCCCTCAGTCGACCCGCGCGGCAAGCGTCAATGCCATTTCAATACGCGCCTTGACCGCCGACAGCGGACTTGCCGGAAAATCCGTCTGGGACTCGTCCGCAGAAACGACAACCTGACCGAGCGGACACCTTGTACTGCGAAGAATGGCCACACCCTGGCACTCAGCCTCAACCAAAGCTGCCCGCAAACTACGATGAATCGTACCGTTTCCGGTACCGGCCACGACGATCCCGCGAAGGGGTGGGTCACTTCCCTGTGGGCGTTGGCATAGCGCGCGCACGATGGCCCCGCTTGCGCCCGCATGGTTCATCAAGATTTCTACCCGGGGCCAATACACAGGCATGGCGTTCAATTGGTCGAAGTCCAACCCTGGAACCTGTGCGCAGATTTCCATGGCGGGCCAGGGTTGAAAGGAGCGAAATCGCCCCTCCTCCAATGCCCCAACGGGGCCCGATTCGCCGCCGCTAAAGGCGTCAAGTCGGTAAGGATGCACCTTTTGAACGCTGCGGGCACCGTAAACCTGGCCCGAACACACCACCAGGACCCCACAGGCACCCAGGGTACTGGCAAGGCAAGTCGCATCACGCATATTCTGGGGACCGTCGAGGGCTAAGGACGACGCCGGACGCATGGCACAGGTCAGCACAACGGGCTTGGCGCGCAGCAACGGTGCCGGGAGAACCCGAGACAGAAAATAGGCCGTCTCCTCCAAGGTATCGGTCCCATGCGTGACAACCAAGCCCGCCACATCCGGCCGGGTTAAAAAATGGGCTACCCGCTTCGCCAAGATGCACCAATGTTCCGCGTCCATATCTTTACTATCTTCCTGGAACACCTGCTCCAGCAAAAAAGACCTCCCGCCAAGTGCCGGCGTCAGGCCCGGCAGCTGCACCAACAATTGCTGCAAATGTAGTTGCCCTGCCCGATAGGCCACGTTGTCGTGCCCACGCTCAGATGCACCCGCAATGGTTCCACCGGTACCCAGAAATGCGATGTATTGCGCCATATTCAAAAAATTCTTGCAAAAAAACAAAAGCTGGATAAAAATACATATACTGGATAAGAAAACAGCATGTTTACAAACCCAGTCCTTTCAGCCCACTCCAAGGAGCCCGTATGCTTGACAAGCCAAAACTCACCGCACGCCAACAGCAGATTTTGACGCTGATTGAAAACGCCATTTCGCAAACTGGCGCGCCGCCTACGCGTGCCGAAATCGCGGATGAGCTGGGCTTCAAATCGGCAAATGCCGCCGAAGAACACCTTCAGGCCCTGGCCCGCAAGGGCGTGATCGAGCTTGTAAGCGGCACTTCACGGGGCATCCGCCTACGCGGACACTCTCTGAGAGACCTGAACACATCGCGCAGCAAGCAATTTTCAATGCCGCTGCCAGGTTTTGCGCAATTAGCCCTACCCTTAATTGGCAGAGTAGCCGCAGGCTCTCCCATATTGGCGCAAGAGCATGTAGATCAAACCTACTACGTGGAGCACAGTCTGTTTCAGCGTCAACCCGACTATTTGCTCAAGGTGCGCGGCATGTCCATGCGGGATGCCGGCATTATGGATGGTGACCTGCTGGCGGTACAAGCAAGCAAAGAAGCAAAGAATGGCCAAATTATCGTGGCCCGCATCGGCGATGAGGTCACCGTGAAGCGGTTTCGCCGTAACAAGCACCTCATTGAGTTACACCCCGAAAATCCAGACTTCCAGACCATTGTGGTGGAACCCGGTGAGCCCTTTGAGATTGAAGGGTTGGCAGTGGGCCTGATCCGAAACACCATGCTGATGTGAACCCAATTTAAGAAAAGCGAATTCCCATGCTGTACCCACTTTCCGCCCCCCGTATTTCTGCCAGACTTTACAAATTGGCAGATTGGCTCACGTCTCCCAGGCCTGACCCAGTGGATGCGTCATTCCCGTCGCGAAAATCCATGCAAGCCAAGCTGTCGGTCCTGCCAAAAGGCAGGTGCCCCGACGGTGCGACCCTTCGTGGCTCCAGGCAGACGGCACCCCAGCGCACATTGCGGGTATTGCGTGTGGTAGATGCCGGGCAATCCCGCAATGCCGCAGGACGCATCGTTATTTCCGGACGCATGGCGGACGTTTGCGCCGAACTCGATCGACTGGCAATGCGGGAAAGTGCGTTCATCTAAGGGCCCAGTTCCGAACGCAATCCCCGGGTTGCCAGACACACAGGCGACAAAATGAGTTGGCGGCGCTTGCACGGACGGTCACAATGGGATCATGAACCTTTGCGCATCGTTTCACTAAGCCCCATGGACGAACCGATTCTTACCATCGAAGAGCGCACTGCGATCAACGCGGGACGGTGGTTTTCGGCGCTTTCTCCGTCACTTAAGCACGATATTTTGCGATGCGCTTATGTGCGCCGCTACCGGGATGGCGACTTAATTGCCGCTCGCGGTGAACCACCGGAGGAGTGGATCGCTTGTGCAAAAGGCGCTGTGCGGGTTAGTTCAACCTCAATTTCTGGCAAACAAATCACACTCACGTATGTGGAGCCAGGAATTTGGTTCGGTGACGTGTCCATTTTTGATGGAGACAGGCGCACCCACGACGCCTATGCCCATGGCGAAAGCACCACCCTTTGCGTAGCAAAAGCTGACTTCAAGAAAATCCTGGCTACACACGTGGAACTCTACGAAGCGCTGCTGCGCCTGCATGCCCGTCGCATCCGACAACTGTATGGACTGGTAGAAGACCTCAATACCCTGCCGCTGCGGGCGCGATTAGCCAAGCAACTCTTGCACCTGGTGCGCAGTTATGGCGTCCCGTCATTGAGCGATGGCAGTGAAGTTCGTATTGGGCTTCAGTTGGCTCAAGAAGAATTAGCTCAATTGCTAGGGGCTTCCCGACAGCGCGTCAACCAAGAACTTAAGTCCATGGAGCGTGACCACACTATTCGCATTGAACCAGGCGGTTTGGTAGTGCGAGACCGTGAGGCGCTTCTACGAGTTGTCGAGACTGACATTTAGCCCCGTGCACCCAAGTATCAACCTTTTATGATCAGCGATCCATGAGTGACTTCGACCATTTTGTTGGAACCCAGGCTGTTGCAAGCCACCACGCTTTTGACATCGGTGCCCTGGCCGCATGGCTCTCGCTGAACCTGGCTGGATTTGAAGGGCCACTTGTTGTTGAATCTTTCAAGGGCGGCCAAAGCAACCCCACCTACAAACTATTGACACCTGGTCGCAGCTACGTCATGCGGGCCAAGCCTGGCCCGGTGGCCAAACTACTCCCATCCGCCCACGCCATCGAGCGCGAGTTTGCTGTGATGCGAGGATTGGCA
Organism: uncultured beta proteobacterium; assembly: GCA_903928325.1. Classification (GTDB taxonomy): domain Bacteria; phylum Pseudomonadota; class Gammaproteobacteria; order Burkholderiales; family Burkholderiaceae_C; genus Allorhodoferax. The sequence continues at coordinate 19,691 of CAIYQF010000100.1, forward strand.
GGTACTGAGGTCCCGGTACCCCAGATGTACTGCCTGTGCGAGGATGAATCCATCATTGGGCGCGCTTTCTACATCATGGAGTTTATTGAAGGTCGGATTCTTTGGGATCAGACGCTTCCGAATATGACAGCCAGTCAACGCGGCGCCATCTACGCTGAAATGAATCGCGTGATTGCCGCTCTGCATTGCGTCGACTTTGCCAAACAGGGATTGACCCTGTATGGGCGGCCCGGCAACTACTTCGAACGACAAATCGGTCGCTGGAGTAAGCAATACATGGCTTCGGTTACACAGCCAATACCAGAGATGGACCAGTTGATCGAATGGCTGCCCCAACACATTCCTGCCATGGCCAAGTCCGAGGCAATGGTCAGCATTGTTCACGGAGATTTTCGACTCGACAACCTGGTCTTCCATCCGACTGAACCGCGCATCCTCGCCGTACTGGACTGGGAATTGTCAACCCTGGGCCATCAACTGGCTGACTTCAGCTACCACGCGATGGCTTGGAACATTCCGCCGGGAAGCTTTCGCGGTATCGCCGGTATTGATGTAGAGAGTCTGGGCATTCCCACACAAGACGAGTACATCCGCATGTACTGCGCACACACGCACCTCGTAAGCCCGCAAGACCTGCGAGTTGATTGGAGTTTTTATATGGCGTACAACATGTTTCGCATTGCAGCAATTTTGCAAGGCATCGCAAAGCGAGTGCAAACGGGCACGGCTTCCAGCGCACAAGCTGTGAGTTCTGGCGCAGGAGCCAGACCTTTGGCACAACTGGCCTGGCAATTTGCCCAAAAAGCCTAGTCCAGCACATCAACACTTTTACCACCTAACCCATCGATCGGAAACGCCATGGACTTCGAATATTCAGAAAAAACCAAGTCGCTACAGGCCAAACTTTTGGCTTTTATGGATGAGTACATTTATCCCGCGGAGGGCGCGTACCACGCTGAAATTGAGGCCAACACGGCCGCCGGAAGGCGCTGGACCCCATTGCAAACGATCGAAAACCTAAAGGTAAAAGCACAAGCCGCAGGTTTGTGGAACCTGTTTTTACCCGTCGACAGCGCAGAAGCGTCGGGCTACCACGGCGCGGGCTTAACCAACCAAGAATACGCACCGCTAGCTGAAATTATGGGGCGCGTCATGTGGTCCAGTGAAGTCTTTAATTGCTCTGCACCCGACACCGGCAATATGGAAACCATTGCAAGATATGGATCCGATGCCATCAAAGCACGTTGGCTCAAACCACTGTTAGAAGGCAAGATTCGCTCCGCGTTTGCTATGACCGAGCCCGAGGTCGCATCAAGCGACGCTACCAACATTGCTACGAGCATCGAACGCGATGGCGATGACTACGTGATCAACGGTCGTAAGTGGTGGACGTCAGGCGCTGGCGATCCACGCTGCGCCATCTTTGTCGTGATGGGAAAGACCGATCCCGAGGCCGCCCGCCACTCCCAGCAAAGCATGGTTCTGGTTCCTGCTGACACGAAGGGAATTACCATTGTTCGCCCATTGACTGTTTTTGGCTACGACGACGCCCCGCACGGCCATATGGAAGTGCTGTTTGACAATGTTCGGGTCCCTACCAGCTACATCTTGTTGGGCGAGGGTCGGGGCTTTGAAATTGCACAAGGCCGCTTAGGTCCTGGACGCATTCACCATTGCATGCGGCTCATTGGATTGGCCGAGCGCGCATTGGAGTTGATGTGCAAGCGGGCATCCTCTCGCATCGCCTTTGGAAAACCCATCGCGGCACAAACGGTGACTCAAGAGCGCATTGCCGAATCTAGGTGCAAAATTGATATGGCGCGCCTGCTAACACTTAAAGCAGCGTGGATGATGGATTTGGGCGGGAACAAATACGCCAAAAATGAAATCGCCATGATCAAGGTCGTGGCACCGACCATGGCCTGCGAAGTCATAGACTGGGCTATGCAGGTTCATGGCGGGGGCGGTATGTGCGACGATTTCCCGCTGGCTTACAGTTACACCAGTGCCCGTACCTTGCGCTTTGCCGATGGCCCTGACGAGGTGCACCGCAACGCCATCGCCAAACTGGAGTTAGGGAAATACGCGCTTCACCCCAAAGAGGTTGAAATGCCCACCACACGGGGCTGCTAGGGGACAGTGGTTCCCCCAGGCTCTGAGCACTGCGCCCGGGGCAAATTGCCAATCAATGAAGGTGTCTTGGTTTGCGACCACCACCGTGGCCGCTGCCAAACCCAGCCCCAGGACCTCGGGGAGGTTTCCCGATTTCCAACGAACTCACCAACGCGTCGAAGCGTTGCGCGAACAGCTTATCCACCTCTGCCACAACGCCACCTAGTTCTGCGCCATCGAAGTGGCGCTCCATCATGCCGATGACGTCTTGTACCAGCAAGTCGCGCTGCACCTGCATGATTGCAGCGGGATTTGGCCCTACAAACAGCATGATGAAGTCATCGCGTGACTCACCCTCTGGAGACTGCTCGTCCTCATTGTCGAAGTCGGTATCGTAAAAAGTCACTTCAATAGCGGCTCCCGCTGCGGCGACTTCGTTGAGGTTCATGCAAACCTCATCCAATACCTGACGAAAATCGTCATCCCCCGCTACTGTCCAACACATTTGAAGCAAATGCTCCTCCAATACGAAGGCAATTCCCGGCTCGTCTTCGTACGCGCTTGCCGCAGCATCAGCCAAGTCAATGGCACCTGAATACCGCCAGAGTGGCTTGAGCGCCTCTTGCAACGTGGCGAAACTGACATCGGCTTTCAACGTAAGTTGGCCGTGTACGTGGATCTCAAAGGGTGTGTGATAGCGTGGCATGTGGTAACTCGTAAACAGGCTGCTTCTAGTGCTTGGTCCGGTGATGCCGCTTGGCGACTAGCGATGAGTGTAGTTGGTGCCCGAGACCGGAA
>CAIYQF010000101.1 GCA_903928325.1 uncultured beta proteobacterium
GCGGCCTGGGCAGCAAGATGGGGATCGATGCGACCAACAAATGGCCGGGCGAGACCCAGCGTGAATGGGGTCGGCCTTTGCACATGGATGCGGCGGTAACTGCCAAAGCGCAAGCGCTATGGCAATCGCTGGGCCTGTAAACGCCGACCAGCGGGGCGGCGTCTGCGCTGCCAAAGTGGCTTAAGGCGCGGCGCTGCTTTGGCGTTGCTGGTTGCACCGGGCATGGCTGATAGCCAAATTTTCCAGGTGGCTGCTGCCGCCCTGGCTCAAGGCTTGTATATGCTCCAGTGTGGCGTCTTCGCGCGCCACGTGCTGGGCGCAAACCCAGCAGGGCACCACGCCGTGCAGTTGGCGTGCCACGGTTTTGTAGATCTTGTCGCGCGTCAGCGCCAGTCGACTCACATCAGTACCTCAGAGGCCGCAAGGTCCCGGGCCCGCTGTCACAGCCGGGCAAAAATATCGGCTGCATGGGCCACGGTTTGGGCAATGTCGGCGTCGCTGTGCGCGGCGCTCATGAAACCGGCTTCGTACAGGGCTGGGGCGAGGTACACCCCGCGGTCGAGCATGCCGTGGAACAGGGTGTTGAAGCGGGCGTTGTCCGTGGTCATCACCTTGGCGTAGTTTTGCGGCAGCTCGGGGAACAAGAAAAAACCGAACATGCCGCCCTCGCTGTCGCCGCTAAACGGCACACCGGCCGCGTCGGCGGCGCCTTGCAGGCCAACGACCAGGGCGCGGGTTTTGCGCGCCAGCTCGTCATAAAAGCCCGGTTTGCTGATTTCGCACAGGGTCGCCAGCCCGCAGGCGGTGGCCACCGGGTTGCCCGACAAGGTGCCGGCCTGGTAGACCGTTCCCAGGGGCGCGAGGTGCTCCATGACCGCGCGTTTGGCGCCAAAGGCCGCCAGCGGCATGCCCCCGCCAATGACCTTGCCCATCACCGTCATATCTGGTGCAAAGCCGGGGATTTCCCGCGCGTACACGCTTTGCGCGCCGCCCAGGGCGACCCGAAAGCCAGTCATCACCTCGTCAAACACGAGCAAAGCACCGTACTGCGTGCACAGCTCGCGGCAGCGCCGCATAAAGGGCAGCGATGCGCGCACAAAATTCATATTGCCTGCAATGGGCTCGATCATCAGACAGGCCAGGTCAGGTCCGTGCTGCACAAAGGTTTCTTCAAGCTGGGCGAGGTTGTTGTACTCGAGCACCAGGGTGTGCTGCACCACTTCGGGCGGCACACCGGCGCTGGTGGGGTTGCCAAACGTGGCCAGGCCCGAGCCGGCCTTGACTAAGAGTGCATCGGCGTGGCCGTGGTAGCAGCCTTCAAATTTGATGAGTTTGTTGCGTCCAGTGGCGCCGCGCGCCAGGCGAATGGCGCTCATGGCCGCTTCCGTGCCCGAGCTCACTAGGCGCACCATGTCCATGCTGGGCACGTGCTTCAAAATCTCTTCGGCCAGTTCAACTTCGCGCTCCGTGGGCGCGCCAAAGGAAAAGCCGTCCAGCAGCGCTTTTTGCACCGCCTCCACCACTGCCGGATGGCCGTGGCCCAGGATCATGGGGCCCCAAGAGCCGATGTAGTCGATGTAGCGCTGGCCGTTGGCGTCCCAGAAATACGCGCCTTGGGCCCGTGACACAAACCGTGGCGTGCCGCCCACGGCCTTGAAAGCGCGCACCGGCGAGTTGACTCCGCCCGGAATGACGCGGGCGGCGCGTTGGAACAAGGCGAGGTTGTGGTCAGTGTCGGGTTTCATTGGGGGCTATCTCAAAAGGGAAGTTATCGTCGGGGTCGTCAAAATCGGCTGTTTCGTCGTCTTCGCCTTCGGCGTGGGCCCAGAACAGGCGGTCTGGCTGCACGTGGCCCATGCCCGGTCGAAAGCCGCCCTCCAGGCTGCGGTCCAGGTAGCTCAGCGCCTCGGTGACGGCTTCGCTGAGCTCAGTTCCTGCGGCAATCAGGGCCGCCAAGGCCGCAGACAGCGTGTCACCCGCACCCACAAAAACCGCCTCCAGACGCTCAAACTTCTCGGTGCACAGCACGGCCGTGGCTGAGCACAAGGCGTTGTCAATAAAGTGCTCGGGCAGCGCGATGCCCGTCACCAGCGTGTAGGGCACGCCAAACTCTTGCGCAGCCTTGGCAACGTCGCGGGCACTGGGGCTGCGCGCCGCGCTCCAGTCGGGCAGCAACCAGCGGCACAGCGTGCCGTGGTTGCCCACCAGCACGGTGGTTTGGGGCAGCAGCAATTCGGCGCAGGCGTCCCAATACTGGTCAATCAGGTCTTCTTGCCACCACGACAGGTCGGGCATATAGGTCACCACCGGCACGTCTGCATAGTCCGACACCAGGGCGGCAATGGCGCTGAGGTTTTCCGGGCTGCCGACAAAGCCGACTTTGAACACATCAGGCGGCACGTCCTCCAGGATGGTGCGCGCCTGGCTGGTCACGGCCTCGTCATCAAGCGCAAAGTGGTCTACGATTTCGCTGGTGTCGCGCGCGTAGGCGCCGGTCATGACCGGCATGGCGTGCACACCGACCGCCGCCATGGCAACGCTGTCGGCCACCAGACCGCCAGCTCCGCTGGGGTCGTTGGCGTTAAAGGCCATTACGCTGGCGATGGGCCCCTCAGGCAGGCCATCGCCGTCGTCCAAAACGGTGATCCGTTCCGAGGCCGGGGGGGCATTTTTAGGGTTATTCATGGTCACTGCATTCAGTTGAACCCAAAGCACAGCAGGAAGCCAAGTAGACCCCATGGCAGGACCCACACATGGGCGTAGGGGGGCTTATTACAATGCGGCCATTCTATTCTCAAGGTTTATGACGCTGTGACCGATACCAAAACATGGATGTGCCTGATTTGCGGCTGGATTTATGACGAAGCGCTGGGCGCACCCGATGACGGCATCGCCCCGGGCACCCTGTGGGCCGACGTGTCCATGAACTGGGTCTGCCCCGAGTGCGGCGCGCGAAAAGAAGACTTTGAGTTGGTGCAGATCTAAGCGGCTCTCTTCACCACGCCATAGCGCTGCAAGGTCAGCGCCCGGGCCGTAGCATGGTCCACCACCGGCGCTGGGTAGTCGCGCCCCAGCAACACTCCCGCTGCCTGTAGCACCAGCGGTTTTGCCAGCCACGGTGCGTGGACGCTTTTGGCATCCAGGCCAACCAAAGCGGGCAAGTAGCGCTTGATGAACTTGCCGGTGGCGTCAAACTTTTCGCTTTGGGTGACGGGGTTGAAGATGCGAAAGTAGGGCTGTGCGTCGCAGCCGCTGGACGCGACCCATTGCCAGCCGCCGTTGTTGGCCGACAGGTCAAAGTCGTTCAGGTGGCGCGCAAAGTAGGCCTCGCCCCAGCGCCAGTCCAGCCCCAGGTGCTTGACCAAAAAACTCCCCGCCACCATGCGCAGGCGGTTGTGCATATAGCCGCTTTGGTTGAGCTGCGCCATGGCCGCGTCCACCAGCGGGTAGCCGGTGCGGCCTTGGCACCAGGCGTCAAACAAGGCGTGTGCGTGCGCGCCGTGCTCCCAGGTGATGGCGTTGTATTCGGGCTTGAAGGCACCGGTGGCCACCTGCGGAAAGTTCGCCAGTATCTGAAAGTAAAAATCGCGCCAGCCCAGTTCGGCCAGCCAGACGCTGGCGCCTTTGTTGCCGTCCTGGTGGCGCGGCAGGGCCAGCGCCACCAACTGGCGCACCGACACCGTGCCAAAGCGCAGGTGCACGCCCAGGTAGCTCGGGCCTTTGACGGCGGGAAAGTTGCGCGTCTCGTCGTAGGCGTCCATGCGCGGCAAAAAATCCTCCAGCATGGCTTGCGCGCCTGAGGCGCCCGGAGCGATGCCCAAGGCGCGCAAATTGGTGCTCTCAAAGCCGATGTCCGCTAGGCTGGGAACCGGTGCGTCCAAGCCGCTCGGGCGCACGGCCAGGCGCTCGCCATGGCTTTGGCTGTCGTGGCGCGCCGGGCCTTGGGTGCCCATGGCCCCCAGCCAGGCGCGCAGGTAGGGCGTGAACACGCCGTAGGGCTTGCCGGTTTGGGTCAGCACCTCGCGCCGCTCGAAAATGACGTGGTCTTTCACGCCCACCCAGGCCACGCCGTCGGCGCTCAGGGCGGTTTGCACGATGGCGTCGCGCGCCAGGGAGGCGGGCTCGTAGTCGTGGGCAGCGAACACCGCATTCGCTTTCAGGCTGGCGGCCAGGCGCGGAATTTCGTCGGCCGCCACGGCGTGGCGCACGATCAGGCCGCCAGCGGCTTTGCCCGACAGCGCCCGCAGTTCGGCGTGTAGCTCGACCAGGCTGGCCTGGATAAATTCCACCCGCCGGTCGGCGCGGGGCAGGGTGTCCAGAATGCTGCGGTCGAACACAAATACGCAGTGCACCTGGGCGCAGCTTTGCAAGGCGAGCGCGAGCGCAGGGGTGTCGGATGTGCGCAAGTCGCGCCGAAACCAGACCAGTCCGGTGGAATAAGTGGATTGCATGCCTGCCGCTAAAATCGAAAAATGACTGGCAATTCTGCACCCACCAACCTTACGCACCATTTTTTGATTGCGATGCCGGGCTTGGAGGATGGTTTGTTTTCCAAGAGCGTGGTCTATTTGTGCGAGCACGGCCCTCGCGGCGCGCTGGGCCTGATCATCAATAAGCCGGCCGACATCAATATGGCGGCCTTGTTTGGCAAGGTGGATTTGGAGCTACAGCGCCAGGACCTGGCTGCCCAAGCCGTATTTCAGGGCGGGCCGGTGCACGAAGAGCGCGGTTTTGTGCTGCACGAGCCGGTTTTTGCCGAGAAGGACCGCCCCGACGCGTCGCTCTACGCATCTACCATGGTGATTCCCGGCGGGCTGGAGATGACGACGTCGCGCGATGTGCTCGAAGCCATCGCCTCAGGTGCCGGGCCGCGCAAGGTGCTGGTTTCGCTGGGTTATTCGTCCTGGGGCGAGGGGCAGTTGGAGAGCGAAATCAAGGAAAACAGCTGGCTAACGGTGGACGCGCAAAGCAGCATCATTTTTGACACCCCAGTGGCGCAACGCTACGACCAAGCGCTGGCGCTGCTGGGCGTGCAGGCCTGGATGATTTCCCCGCACGCGGGCAGCGCATGAGCGCCGCCTCGGCATCGACCGACGCACACCGCACGCCTGCTGCAGGCGGCGCACCGCTGGCCTCGCAAGCCTTGCCCGACGTGGCCCCGCATCTCTCAACTTTCATGGCTTTTGACTTTGGCACCCAGCGCACCGGCGTGGCCGTGGGCAACCGGCTGCTGGGCACCGCGCAGCCGCAAGCCACGATTGCCGCCAGCGGCGACGCCCGCTTTGCCCAAATCGCCCTGCGCCTCAAAGAATGGCAGCCCGACGCCATCGTCATCGGCGTGCCCTACCACCCCGACGGCGCCGCGCACGAAAACACCGCCCTCGCGCAAAAGTTTGGCCGCCAGCTGCGCGGTCGCTTTGGCCTGCCGGTGTTTGAGGTGGACGAGCGCTACAGCACCACCGAAGCCCTGGCCTCGGGCGCCAAAGACGCCGATGCGGCCTCTGCGTGCATCATCCTGGAACAATTCTTGAGGAACTTGCCGACATGAGCTTGGTCTTGAATGCAGAGGCGCTGTACCTCGAATTGCTGCGCGGCGTGCGTGGCCTGTGTGGCCCAGATACGCGCTTGGTCGGTATCACGTCGGGCGGCGCCTGGTTGGCCGAGCGCTTGCAAAAAGACCTGGGGCTTGCGGGCAGCCACGGCACTATTTCTTCGGCCATGCACCGCGACGACTTTGCGCAGCGCGGGCTGGCCTCGGGCGGGCAAACCAAGCTGCCGTTTGCGGTGCAGGGCGCGCACATTCTGGTGCTGGACGACGTGCTGTTCACCGGGCGCACAATCCGCGCCGTGACCAACGAACTGTTTGACTATGGCCGCCCGGCCAGCGTGAAACTGGCGGTGCTGGTGGACCGGGGCGGGCGCGAACTGCCCATCCAGGCCGACTTTGCTGCCGCGCGGGTGAGCCTGGGGGCGGCGCAGTCGCTGGCGCTGGCGCGGCTCGCCGATGGCCGATTTAGCTTTGACGTGAAAGGCACCTGAAATGCTAGCCCGACGCAATCCCCAACTCAACAAAAACGGCGAGCTGATTCACCTGCTGTCCACCGAGGGGCTGTCCAAGGACATCCTCACGCACATTCTGGACACCGCGGCGCAATTTGTGTCGGTGAGCGACCGCGAGGTCAAAAAAGTGCCGCTCTTGCGCGGCAAAAGCGTGTTCAACCTGTTTTTCGAGAACAGCACCCGCACCCGCACCACCTTTGACATTGCTGCCACGCGCCTTTCCGCCGATGTGATTAACCTGGACATTGCGCGCTCCAGCGCGTCCAAGGGAGAGTCGCTGCTCGACACCATTGCGAATCTGAGCGCCATGGCGGCGGATATTTTTGTGGTGCGCCACAGCGAGTCGGGCGCGCCTTATCTGATCGCCCAGCACGTGGCGCCGCATGTGCATGTGGTCAACGCCGGGGACGGCCGCCACGCCCACCCGACACAGGGTTTGCTGGACATGTACACCATCCGCCATTACAAAAAGGACTTTGCCAACCTGACGGTGGCCATCGTCGGTGATGTGCTGCATTCGCGCGTGGCGCGCTCAGACATTCACGCTTTGACCACGCTGGGCTGCGCCGAGGTGCGGGTGGTGGGACCGCGCACGCTGGTGCCGTCCGACATGGCGGCCATGGGCGTGCGGGTGTGCAACACGCTTGAAGAAGGCATCAAGGGCTGTGACGTGGTCATCATGCTGCGCTTGCAAAACGAGCGCATGAACGGCGCGCTGCTGCCTTCGAGCCAGGAATACTTTAA
>CAIYQF010000102.1 GCA_903928325.1 uncultured beta proteobacterium
CAGGACAAGTTCGAGAAAGAGCACGGCATCAAGCTGGGCTTCATGAGTTTTTTCGTCAAGGCGGCGGTGCATGCGCTGAAAAAATACCCGGTACTCAACGCCTCTGTGGACGGCAACGACATCGTCTACCACGGCTACTTTGACATCGGCATTGCCGTGGGTTCTCCACGCGGTCTGGTGGTGCCGATTTTGCGCAACGCTGACCAGATGAGCTTTGCCGACATCGAGAAAAAAATCGCCGAATTCGGCGCCCAGGCGCGCGACGGTAAACTGGGCATGGACGACATGACTGGGGGTACCTTCTCCATCAGCAACGGCGGCACTTTTGGTTCGATGTTGTCGACTCCCATCATCAACCCGCCCCAGTCGGCGATTTTGGGCGTGCACGCCACCAAAGACCGGGCTGTCGTTGAAAACGGCCAGATCGTAGTGCGCCCCATGAACTACTTCGCCATGAGCTACGACCACCGCATCATCGACGGACGCGAAGCCGTCTTGGGCCTGGTGGCCATGAAAGAGGCGATGGAAGATCCTTCTCGCCTGCTGTTTGACATCTGAAAGATAGCGAAACATGTCCAAATCATTTGACGTCGTCGTCATCGGCGGCGGCCCTGGTGGCTATATCGCGGCCATTCGCGCAGCGCAACTCGGCTTTCAGGTCGCCTGCGTGGACGAGTGGAAGAGCGCTACGGGCGGCCCCGCCCTGGGCGGCACGTGCACCAATGTAGGTTGTATTCCGTCCAAAGCCTTGCTGCAGTCCAGCGAGCACTTTGACCACGCCAACCACCACTTTGCCGAACACGGAATTTCGGTAGGCAAGGTGCAGATCGATGTGGGCCAGATGCTGGCGCGCAAAGACATGGTGGTCAAGCAAAACAACGACGGCATTCAGTACCTGTTCAAGAAGAACAAGATTGCATTTTTCCATGGACGCGGTGCTTTTCTTGGCTCGTCGGACGCGGGCCACACCGTTCAGGTGAGCGGTTCGGTAGAAGAAACGTTGACGGCCAAACACGTGATCGTCGCCACCGGTTCCAGTGCGCGCGCTTTGCCCGGTACGCCGTTTGACGAAGTCAATGTCTTGTCGAACGACGGCGCTTTGCGCGTGGGCGCAGTGCCTAAGAAGCTCGCGCTCATTGGTTCGGGCGTGATTGGCCTGGAAATGGGTTCGGTCTGGCGCCGTCTGGGCTCGGACGTCACGATTCTGGAAGGCTTGCCCACGTTCCTGGGCGCAGTGGACCAGCAAATCGCCAAAGAAGCGAAAAAAGCCTTTGACAAGCAGGGCCTCAAAATCGAACTTGGAGTGCAGGTGGGCGACATCAAGGTTGGCAAGAAAGGCGTGTCCGTGGCCTATACCAACGCCAAGGGCGAGGCAGTGGTGCTCGACGCTGACAAGCTCATTGTCAGCATCGGCCGGGTGCCCAACACCACGGGCTTGAACCCGGTCGCGGTGGGCCTGGCGCTGGACGAGCGTGGCGCCATTGTGGTGGACGGCGACTGCAAAACCAACGTGCCCGGCATCTGGGCGGTGGGCGACGTGGTGCGCGGCCCCATGCTAGCGCACAAGGCCGAGGAAGAAGGTGTAGCCGTGGCCGAACGCATTGCCGGCCAGCACGGGCATGTGAACTTCAACACCATTCCCTGGGTGATCTACACCAGCCCCGAGATCGCCTGGGTGGGCCGCACCGAGCAGCAGCTCAAGGCCGACGGCGTGGCTTATAAGTCGGGAACCTTTCCCTTCTTGGCCAACGGACGCGCCCGTGCCCTGGGCGACACCACCGGCATGGTGAAGTTTTTGGCCGATGCCGCGACGGACGAAATCCTGGGCGTGCACATCGTAGGTCCCATGGCCAGCGAGTTGATCGCCGAGGCGGTAGTAGCAATGGAATTCAAAGCCAGCGCCGAAGACATTGCCCGCATTTGCCATGCCCATCCGTCTTTGAGCGAGGCGACCAAAGAAGCCGCGCTGGCGGTGGACAAGCGCACGCTCAATTTCTAAGTGGGCGCCTGCTTCGATGACGCGCACACCCGGTGGCGGCCTTGCTGCTTGGCGGCGTATAGCGCGGTGTCGGCCTGTAGGAGCAGCGCGTCCGCTGTCGATTCCAGGTCCGGGTAGTCGGTAGCCACACCGATACTGACAGAAACGCGTCCATAGGGCGAACTTTCGTGTGCGATAGACAGTCCAAAGACTTCCTGGCACAGGTAGTTGGCAATGGACAAGATGCCGCTGGCGTCGGTGTCTGGGGCGATCAATACAAATTCTTCACCGCCATATCGGGCGATCAGGTCGCCGCTGCGCATGATGCCAGCTTCAAAAACTCGGGCCAGTTGGCGCAGGCATTCATCGCCAGCTTGGTGGCCATAGCGGTCATTGAATAGCTTGAACCAGTCCACGTCGATGATGGCGAGGGATAAGGCGCGCTTTGCGCGCGCTGCGCGTCGCCACTCGATTTGCAGCATTTGGTCAAATCGCCGCCGGTTGGCAATCCCCGTCAAGCCGTCCACTGCACTAAGGGACTCAAGTTTCGATGCTGCCTGGTGCAACTCCCGGGTGCGTCGTGAGACCATTGCTTCCAGGGTCACCTCAGAATGGCGCAGCTTTTCTATGGCCTCGTTTTGCATGAAGGCCAGTTCTGCCTGCGCTTGGCATTTATCCCGGTTCAGTTCTGCGATCCTGCAGGCGATGGTGTAACCCATCAACACGGTACTTAAGGTGTACCCCAGCAAAAGGTTGGTGTCAGCGCTGGTACTGCGCCCCATGAGGCCCAGTGTGTCTAATAAGACCACCAACAACCCAACAAACAGCACCGCATAAGCCGCCACCAGGTGGTGGACATCGGCGACCTTTCGGCCAGCGAGGTAGAGAGCGGTCGATAGCATCAAAATGTTAAACAGTCCCAGCATCCATGGCATCGCATCCGCAGCAAGCCCGGGCCAGAGCAGCACCATCGGGAACAAAGCACAAAACACGGCATACCCCTTGAACGCGCGGCCCAGCCTGGGGAACTGCGAGGCGGTGAGAAAGTGCTTTTGAACCAAGCGGGCCACAAGTGCCATGAAAATTGCTACGAACCCGATGTAACAACCAGAGCCCCATTCGCTTCCGTCCCAAGGCACGATAGTGTGAAAAAGTTGAAATCGATCGGCCAGTGTTACGCCTGCACCGACAACGCAAGCGCCATACAGTCCGTAAAGGGCCTCACGCGTGGCCAGGTAGAGCGCCAATTGGACCAATGCCATGGCCACAGCAAAGCCAAAAAATGCCGCTTGGATGGTGTAGTCCAGCCTCTCGTGGGCTTCAAATGCGCTTACATCCCACAAAGTGGTAAGCAGTGAATTCGTGGCGATACCTTGCACGCGCAGGTAGATCGTGCCTGTGGCGCCGCCTGCGAATTGCAGAGGGAATATGAAATTGCGGTGATCGTAGGCACGGGTGGAATAGGGTTTTCCGTGACCGGTGTAGATGGAGTTCCAATGTCCATTTGCATCAATGCGGTGCATTTGAACATCGGGGAGCAGGGGGTTGTCAATCTCCAAAATGCGGATCTGTGCATTGGTTTGCGGGTTGAATACCTCTAATTTCAACCAAAAAGCGGACGTGTTGTTTTCCAGTTGCAAGCCCCTGCGAGGATCGCTCACGGTTTTGAATCGGGAATTGAAGGCTTGTGTTGAAACGTCGGCTTTAGTTAATCGTTGGGTCGGGTCTTCCAGCACACTGAAGTGGCTCGTCAGATTGAGCGCATCAATAGATTCCAGGGTCAAAGAGGCGCTTTGGGTTGGACAAACCAGTGCCAGCGTAGCCCAGCAGATAAGCATCGCAGAGCGCGACCACGCGGCCAGTAGCAGAGGTTTTGGCGTGTCCGCGTGAACGGTGCAAATCATGGCGTGCGTTGGTTGGGTGACCGAGCTAGCGAAATCTGTGCGCTGAATATTCGTTATGCACTTGAGAAGTTCTGAAAATTATATTGCAATAATTTAATGAAAATAATAGTTTAAATGATATTAATGAAATGTCATCGGCAAGGCGTAGACGCTCCTCTATACGCTTTAGCCGCAGCTCCAAGGTGTTAAAGTTGCTTGCAACAAACGAAAGCACACCTTGGCAACACCCAACTACGGTTACGAAAAGCGGCAGAAAGAACTGGCCAAAAAGCGCAAGAAAGAAGACAAGCTTAAAAGCAAGTCCGAACGCAAAGACCACGGGGACAGCGATAACCCGCAAGCCCTGCAAGACCAATCGATCGATGGCGCTAGCACAGAGCCGATAGCTGCGCCACCGGCAGCGGCAGCTTAAGCGGATAGTTTGGGCGTCTGTGCGCCCGCAATCGCCTGCGCGGCGGCTTGCATGGACGCGGGGTGGCGATCGCTGAGCTTGAAGGTCCGCGCAGTTGCAAAACCCTCGAAATTGCGTTGCATGGACTGCAAGTACACCGGGTCGTAGTGGTTGGCCAGCAGGGCGCGCACCACGCTGCGCAAATCGCCGTTCATTACGGCGTATTTCCATTCCTCGATCACGGCTTTGCCGCGTTGGGCCGTTAGCGCGTCCAGGCGCAAGCAAAATTGGTGCGGGTGTTCGACAAAGAAGGCGTAATCCTCCAGCAGCAGCGCCACCCGCTCGTCAAGCGACAAGTCAATGTGCACGCAAAGACTTGCACGCATGGCGTTAACCAACACCGGATGAATTGCCACATTGCCGACTTTTTTGCTCTCGCTCTCCACATACACGGTGCGGGCCGGGTCGAAGGTGCGGACGCGGTCCCACACCAGCGTATCGAAGCGCTTTTGGCTGGGTTGGGGCACGCCGGGTATGGCGCCCAGCACCGAACTCCGGTGCTGGGCCAGGTCTTCCAGGTCCAGCACCTGGGCGCCGGTTTGCGACAGTGCCTTGAGCAAACGGGTTTTTCCAGAGCCAGTGGTGCCGCACACCACTTGAAATTTCAGTCCTTGCGCGCGTGCCGAGAGGTCTTCAAGCATGGCTGCTCGAAATGCTTTGTACCCACCCTCAATGAGCGACACCCGAAAGCCGATTTGGTCCAGCACCAGCGCCAGTGAGCCGCTGCGCTTACCGCCGCGCCAGCAATATGCCAAGGGCGACCAATCCCTGGGTTTATCCAGCATATGCTGTTCTATGTGGCCCGCAATATTGCGCGCTGCCAAAGCGGCGCCCCGTTTCTTGGCCTCAAAGGCGTTGACCTGCTTGTACAGCGTGCCGATGGCCTTGCGTTCTTCATCATGCAAGGTGGGCCAGTTCAGCGCGCCTGGCAGGTGGTCCAGGGCGTATTCGCTTTCGCTGCGGGCGTCTACCAGGGTGTCAAAGGTGTCGTAGCGCGCTATCACGTCGGGCGCGGACAAAAGGGTCATGCTCATGCGATCAACTTTAATAATGTGGGCCAGACGTTGTTGAGCAAGGTGGGGTGGGCGGCTTCGAGCGGATGGATGCGGTCACTCTGGAAGAGCTGATCTGCCAGCGACCCGTCGGCCACACCGTGGAGGAAAAACGGGACCAAGCCTACTTTTTCCGCTTTGGCAGTGGTTTGGTAAAGCGCTGCAAAGTCGGCTGCATACGCGGCTCCGTAGTTGGGTGGCATTTGCATGCCCAGCAAAAGCACCTTGGCGCCCTGTGCCTTGCATTGGGCCACCATGGCGCGCAGGTTGCTGCGTGTGCTTTGCAGCGGCATGCCCCGCAGCGCGTCGTTACCGCCAAGTTCAATTACCACCAACTGGGGTTGGTGTTGCGCCAACAGAGCTGGCAGGCGCGACAGGCCACCTGCCGTGGTGTCGCCGCTGATGCTGGCGTTGACCACGGCAAGCCGGTAGCCCTCTTTCTCAAGGCGTTTTTCCAGAAGCGCCACCCAGCCCGTGCCGCGTTTAAGGCCATACTCGGCGCTCAGCGAATCCCCGAGGACCACAATCGCCCGCTCCGATTTGGCCCACGCGTTGAACCCTAGCGCCAGTGCAAGTGCAAAGCTGCCGGCCAAAAAATGTTTGCGATGCAAAGAAAGTCCCATGTCTGATTTCATTATTTCCGTCGATCGTGTGTGCAAGTCGGTTAGCGACTCCACGGGAACCTTGCAAATTCTGCAAAACATCGATTTTGCGCTAAGTGCGCGTGAGACTGCGGCCATTGTTGGCGCATCCGGTTCGGGGAAAAGCACGCTCTTGTCCATCATCGCGGGGCTGGATACACCCACCAGCGGGACGGTGCGACTCGCAGGCGACGATATCTTTGCACTCGATGAAGATGCGCGTGCGGCACTTCGCGCGCGCCAGGTGGGCTTTGTGTTCCAGAGTTTTCAGCTCATGGGCAATCTCACGGCTTTGGAAAACGCCATGCTCCCCCTGGAACTGGCCGGTCGCAAAGACGCACGCAAACAGGCGGCGGACATGCTAGATCGGGTGGGCCTGTCGCAGCGCATGGCGTCTTACCCCAAGGTGCTCAGTGGCGGCGAGCAGCAACGCGTAGCCCTGGCGCGGGCTTTTGTCGTCAAACCCGCCGTGCTATTGGCCGACGAGCCCACCGGCAGCTTGGACTTTGCAACCGGAGAAACCGTCATGGAGCTGATGTTTGCGCTCAACCGCGAGTTGGGAACGACGCTGGTCCTGGTAACCCACGACCCGGCCATTGCCGCGCGTTGCCAGCGGCGCATCACCATCGAAGCCGGCCGCATCGCATCCGACGAGCGCCTGCCAAGCGCTTAGTGTCTGCGCTGGGTTGGGGCCCGCTGCACCAACCGCGATAATCGGTGCATGTCATCTCATCAAGTCTTGTTTGGTTTCCACGCTGTGGAGGTTCGTCTTAAAACCGCCGCCGCATCGATTGTTGAAATTTATTACGAGCCCACGCGCCGTGATGTGCGCATGCGCCAGTTTTTGGACCGCGCGCGCGAAGCCGGGGTGCGCCTGATTGAAGCCGACGGCATTCGGCTATCCAAACTGTGCGGTGGCCATGGCCACCAGGGAGTGGCAGCGCGGGTTCAGGCCCTGGAGCAGGTGCATTCCCTCGATGAGTTGCTGGAAAACCTGGAAGCTTCCCAACTGGCCCTGCCGGTTGAGAAGCGTTTTGCACCTTTGATTTTGGTGCTCGACGGCATCACCGACCCCCACAACTTAGGCGCTTGCCTGCGCGTGGCCGACGGCGCCGGCGTACACGCCGTCATTGCGCCGAAAGACCACGCCGCAGGCATCAACGCCACGGTGGCCAAGGTGGCAAGCGGCGCGGCGCAAACCGTGCCTTACTTTATGGTGACCAACCTGGCGCGCACCTTGGTCGAGCTCAAGGAGCGCAATATCTGGGTCATTGGCACCAGCGACGTGGCCACCCAAACGCTGTACCAGGCCGATTTGCGCGGGCCGGTGGCCTTGGTGCTAGGTTCCGAGGGCAACGGAATGCGCCAATTGACCACCAAAACCTGCGACCAACTGGTGCGCATTCCCATGATGGGTGCGGTGGAGAGCCTGAACGTGTCGGTCGCCAGCGGCGTGTGTTTGTTCGAGGCGCTGCGCCAACGCAGCACGGTTTAAGCTACGCAGCTAAACCCAGCCCCACGCTCCGGCCCCGGCGCCAAGGGCTAAGAGCCACAGCAGGTGGATGCGGGTTTTCCAGATCAACAGTACCGCTGCCAGCGTGAGGAGCCATAAGCCCGGTGCGTGGCTGAAATTTCCGTGGCTAGCCGTCAAAATCCAGCCGGTAGCGACCAAGAGGGCAATGACGATAGGCGCCAAGCACGACTTGAAAGCCCGCACGGCCATCCGATGGCGATTCTGGTGCCCCCAGCGCGTTGCAAAAAAAGTCAGCGTGGTGCTGGGCAGCAAGATACCCACCATACAGGCTACCATGCAAGCCCCGGCCATCGCCCAAGCCGACGCACCGCCCAGCAGCCCGCCACCGGCCGTCATGCCCACGCTCCAGCCCAACACCGCGACAAACAGCACATTGGGGCCGGGGGCGGCTTGCGCCAGCGCGATGGAGGCGCTGAATTGGCTGTCCGAGAGCCATCCCGTTTCACCAACCAGGTAGCGGTGCATGTCCGGCACGGTGGTTATCGCCCCGCCGATAGACAGCAGGGACAAGAGCACAAAGTGCCCAAAAAGCCCGACCAAGTCACCCCAGGAAAAACTGCTCATTGCCTAGCTTGCTCTGCGTGGCCAAGGCCGCTTATGCAGTGGTACGCCCAGGCATATGCCGGAATTCCCAAGCCCAAAAGCACCCACACCAAGGGGATGCGCAAGCCAATAATCGCCACCAAGGTCAGGCTGGCCAGGACGGTGCAGACGGCAATGCCCATGGGGTTGTCCTTGAGCGCAGGGACCAGTTTGAGGCCGGTTCCGGCAACCAGGCCGGCAGATACCGCTCCCATGCCGCGCAAGGCACCTTGCACCATAGGGTTTTGACCCAAGCCGGCCAAAGTTACGGCCAATGCCAAGACCAGCAGCAGCGGCAGCGCAGTCATGCCAGCCAAAGCCGCCAAACCGCCGCGCCAGCCAAAGTAACGGTCACCAACCATCAGCGCCAAATTCACCACGTTGGGTCCAGGCATGATTTGCGCCACCGCCCAGTCTTCGACAAACTCTTCCTGGCTAAGCCACTGCTTTTTATCCACCAGTTCGCGCTGCACCACCGACAAAACTCCGCCAAATCCTTGCAGTGCCAGCCAAGTAAAGGCGTAAAAAAGCTGCTGCAGTGAGGCGGGGCGCTGGCGTGGGGCCTGTGTGCTGGTATCTGCAGGGTGCATCGGTAATGAGCGGTTCATGCAGGGTTGCACCGCAGGGTACGCCGGGCGGTTTCCAGGACCATGCTTTCGCGCGCGTAGTCGCTGGTCAAAACCCGCATCAGCAAAAAGCCCTGGCGCGACGGGCTGACCACCACCTCGGCACCCGGCGCGATGGCGTGGCCTTGGTTGTCCCCTGTGTCAGGCACCAGCCACAGGTCGATGGCTTCACCCTGCGCTTGGCGGTCGTTGCGAACGAAAAAATTGTCGCTGTTGGAAGCGTACAAGGCGACTGACCAGTAGTTGGTCAACACGGGGGCCGTTTGTATCCGAACCGGTCCTTCGCTGAGGTCAAAAGCGCATACCGAATACAGCATGTCCGGGCTGGGCATGACGACGCTGCGGGAACGGGCGCTGACGGGCTCCGGGAAAGCCGCCTGGTTGTGCATATTCATTGTTTGCGCTTGCGGACCGTGCATCAGCACCTGCATGATGACGCGCGGCGCGGCCCATACCGTGAGCAAATGGGCCAGCACGGCGGTCACTAGCAAGGACAACACGCGGTAGAACCACAGCCGTTGGTGCTCGGTGAAGGTTTTCATGCGCAGTCCCCGATCTTTTGTATAGCGGGCGCCACCAGCGATTGGGGTGCCGCTTGCAGCGCAGGCGCAGGGTTGTACAGGCGCAGCGTCAAAACCAGCGGGCGCTGGCCGGGGGTGGGCAGCCAGTACAAACCCGGCTGCTGCGTGGGACCGGTGCTCAAGGTGAACGCGCCAGCGGCGTCGAACACAGCGTTGGCGCCGTTGAAGCTGTAATGCCCGTTGGGTGCGTCAAATAAAAACAAGTCCTCGGCGTAAGCCGTGATACTCCACCACCGCGCCAGGGGCGGTACGCCGCTGATGCGGTAGTTGCACTGTGCGCGCAGCGCGTGCCCGGCGTCGTCACGGGTGGCGACAAAGTACATGGTCTCATCGCGGCCCAGCGCCAGCAGGGCGTTGACGGCCACCGTGGCGCGGGTGTACAAGCCGGCGTCTTGGCTGCCCGCGTGCATATTGGCGCGCCACGCACCCACTTCCACGGACGGGTTGAGCCAAGGCGCTTTCTTCAGTACCCACCAGGCCGATCCCACGCCCAGGGACACGGCAACCAGATACAAAACGGCACCAATGGCAATCCGCTTGGCTGGCAGGCTCCAATGGGCTTTATTGCTCATAGACGGCTTGGGTCTTCGGCAGTCTGGCGCGCAGCCCTGGCTAGTGGCATCCAGTGCAGCAAGCCAAACAGCAGGGCCAGCGCCACGCTGGTGAGCAAGGGTCCGGGGTAGCTTTTGACGTATTTGAAGGCCAGCACGCACTCCAACACATGCACCGCGATCAGGGCCAGCGCCAGCTTTTGCACCACCGGCGCGGCGCCCATGGGCAGCGCCACAAACAAGCTGATGATGGCCACTAGGTAGGTGGCGCTGAGCAGGGCTTTGGAGAGGGTGTTGGCCATGGTTAAGGACGGATGGGTTACAGGGACCTGAAGGCGACCGGTGGCGGTTTACATCAGGCGCTTCTTGTCGATCACGGTGGAGTTGGCGGGCAAGATGAACAGCATACCGTCTTCGCCCACAGTGATCGGGCCGCTAAAGAATTTGGCCGCATCGCCCACAAAGGCCGAGTAAGCGAATTTAATTGGTAATGGGGGCACGATGTGGTTGAACACCAGTTGCTTGACCTGGGCGCTCTGGGCTTGGGCAGCAGCTTGTTCAGGCGTGGTGTGGTAGGTCAGGATGTCACGCATGACATGGGACAGGTTGCCCATGCCCTTGCTCTCGAATTCAATCTCCAAAACCTTGACCAGCGTGGGCTGCAGGGCCTCATGTACTAGCAGGTCTGCGCCTTTCGCTGCGGCCACCAAGGACGGCGTGGGCGTGGTGTCGCCGCTGATAACGACAGAGCGGCCTTTGTAGTCAAAGCGGTAGCCCACTGCCGGCTCGACCGGCGCGTGGTTGACGCGGAACGCGGTAATTTTGAGGCCATGGTCCTCCACCACCACCACCGTGTCGCCTTGGCCAACGGCGGGCAAGGCAAAGGGACTACCTTTGCCGCCGCTGCCGCCCGAAGGCATGATTTTTTCGGTGTGGTGCGCCACGCGGTAGCCGTAGTCCAGCACATAGGCGGATCTGAATCCGTCGACCACCTTGTCCACGCCGGTCGGGCCATAAATCGGCAGCGGCGCGGTGGCGCTGGCCAAGCCCCAGTGCTGCAACATAAAGGGGCTCAGACCATCAATGTGGTCAGAGTGGAAGTGGGTCAGCAGCAGGGCCTCCATCTTGCCCGTCGGCAGACCCATGTAACCCATATTGCGCGCCGAGCCTTCGCCCGCGTCCACAACAAACAGGCGATCCCCCGCGATCACAGCAGTGCACGGCCCCGCTCGCGTCGGGTCTGGAAAAGGGGAACCGGTGCCGCAAAGCGCTACATGCAAGCCGTCGGGCAGGGTGGGAATGATGTTACGGCCCACATTGGCGTGCGCCACGCGCTGCAGTAAGGCAGTGCCCACCTGTTTCTGAAAGACCCAGACCACAGCCGCCAAAACCAGCAACAGAGCCACCAACCCGACCAGAACTTTTTTCAACAATTGCATACGTACGCCCCAATTTTCAAAAATTCATTGTCGCATACACATGTGTACGGATGGGTGGGGTTTGCCCCTCCCTTAGTACACCGGCTCAAACTTTCGGATGGCGGCCTTCACCGCGTCCGTCACTAAAAAACCGGGGCCGTACTGGCTGGACAACTCCGCGCAACGCGCAGCGAATGCGTCAACGCCCATGCCATAAATGAACTGCATGGCGCCCCCCGTCCAGGCCGGAAAGCCGATGCCAAAAATCGAGCCGATATTGGCGTCGTGCACCGAGGTGAGCACGTTTTCGCTCAGGCAGCGAGCGGTTTCCACCGCTTGGCGGTACAGCAGGCGGTCTTTGAGGTCGGCAATCGTCCAGGCCACGTCCGGCTTTTCATACAAGGCTTTGAGCTGCGGCCACAGGTGTTTTTTGGCGCCTTTCTCGGCGGGGTAGTCGTAAAAGCCGCCGCCACCGGCGCGCCCTAGGCGCTGGTGCTGGCGCACCATTTGGGCCACCAGCGCCTCGCCGGGCGTCGGCACATAGGTTTTGCCCTCAGCGGCAAAGTCGGCAATGGTTTGGTCCATCACGTGCACGCTCAGGGTGAGCGCGGTTTCGTCCAACACCGCCAGCGGGCCCACCGGCATGCCGCATTGCATGCCCGCGTTTTCAATGGCGGCGGCCGGAATGCCTTCGCCCAGCATGGCGGCGCCTTCCATCACAAAAGTGCCAAACACCCGGCTGGTGAAAAACCCGCGCGAATCGTTCACCACAATCGGTATCTTGCCAATGGCTTGCACATAGTCAAAAGCGCGCGCCACCGTCTCGTCATCGGTGGCTTGGCCACGGATGATTTCGACGAGCTTCATCTTGTCCACGGGGCTGAAAAAGTGGATGCCAACAAACTTGTCGGGCGCGGTGGACGCCTTGGCCAGTCCGCTAATGGGCAGGGTGGAGGTGTTTGACGCAAAAAATCCGCCCGCTTTGAGCAGTGGCTCAGCCTCTTGGGTAACGCGCGCCTTGAGCTCGCGGTTCTCGAACACCGCCTCGATGATCAAGTCGCAGTCTTGCAGGTCAGGCAGAGCGGCGGTCGGGTGGATCAGGCCCAGCAATTTTTCTTGCGCAGCGGCCGTCATGCGGCCCTTGTCCACCAAGCCCTGGCTGATCTTGGCGCTGTAGGCCTTGCCCGCATCAGCCTTTTCCTGGCTCACGTCCTTGAGCACCGAGGTGATGCCCTTGCTGGCTTGCACATAGGCAATGCCCGCGCCCATCATGCCCGCGCCCAGCAGCCCGACCTTGGTCGGCTTGAAGCGCGCCGCCAGAGTTGGGCGCGACTGGCCGCTCTTGATGGCGTTCATATTAAAGAAAAAGGTATTGATCATGGAGCGCGCGTTGACGCCGGTCATGAGCTGGGCCAGGTGGCGGCTCTCGATGCGCAGCGCCGTGGGCATGTCGACCTGCAAGCCCTCGACCATGCAGGCCAAGATGGCCTCAGGCGCCGGGTAATTGCCGCGCGTTTGCTTGGCCAACATGGCCGGTGCCACGGACAGCATGCCCGCCACTTTGGGGCTGGATGGCAGGCCGCCGGGCACTTTGTAGTCCTTGGCTTCCCAGGGGTGCTGCGCGTTGGGGTTGGCCGCAATCCAGGCCAGGGCCTGGGCGCGCATTTCGGCTTGCGCCCCTTCACCGGGCTGCACCAAGGCATGCACCAGCCCCATCTCGTGCGCTTGGGCGGGGGTAAAGGTTTTGCCTTCCACCAGGTAGGGCTGCGCGCCCATCAGGCCGAGGTGGCGGGTCATCTTGGTCACGCCGCTGGCGCCGGGCAGCAAGCCAAGCGTCACTTCGGGCAGGCCAAACTGGATCTTGCGGTCGTCAATGGCAATGCGGTGGTGGCCTATCAGCGCCACTTCCCAGCCGCCACCCAGCGCAGTGCCGCCCAGCAGGCTGACCACCGGCTTGCCTAGCGTCTCCAGGGTGCGAAAATCGTGCTTGATGCGCTCTATCTCTTCAAAAATTCGCCCGGCGTCGCTGGGGCGAATGCGCATGGTGGCCTTCAAATCCGCCCCGGCAAAAAAGGTCGTTTTGGCCGAGGTGAGCACGATGCCGCGAATCGCATCCTTGTCGTGCAGCACTTGCGCGGCCAGGGCGTGCATGTCCTCGTACCACTGCGCGCACATGGTGTTCACGGGGGAGCCGGGTTCGTCAAAGGTGACGGTGGCAATGCCGTCGTGCAGTTCGTATTTGATGGTTTTCATTAGAGTCTCTCCACAATCGTCGCGATGCCCATGCCGCCGCCCACGCATAGCGTGGCCAGGCCGTAGCGCAACTGGCGCCGGTGCAGTTCGTCAATCAGGGTGCTCAGGATCATGGCGCCGGTGGCGCCCAGTGGATGCCCCATGGCGATGGCGCCGCCATTGACGTTGACCCGGTCGTGCGGCACCCTCATCTCTTTCATGAA
>CAIYQF010000103.1 GCA_903928325.1 uncultured beta proteobacterium
ATGACGCTCAGCGTGCCGGGCACCAGTTCGGCCGGACGCGCGCGCTTGAGGCCGTGGCGTTGCATATAGTCCATATCGCCATGAAAGCCCTGCGCCAGCCAGGCCAGCAAGCCAGGTTCGGCGCTCGCCAAGTCCACGCCTGCCACGCCAATTTGGGAGAATCCCAGGGCCTGGCCCCACAAGCGCAACTGCACGACCAACGCGCCGGCTTGTTCAGGGCTTTTCGACAGGCCGTCTTTTGGAGTGCTAGTCTGCGCGTTATGGATATTCACCCCGCGATTGTAAAAACCCCGCACCTGGCCCCGCCTCTTGCCCTGCGCTGGGCCACCGAGGCGGCGACCGAGGCCTTTGCACAGCGGCTGGCGCGCCAGCCCGGGCTGGACAACGCCTTTATCGCCCTGCACGGCGATCTGGGCGCAGGCAAAACCACGCTGGTGCGCCACCTGCTGCGGACCCTGGGCGTGCAAGGCCGGGTAAAAAGCCCCACCTACGCGGTGGTCGAACCCTACGAACTGCCAGGCCTCAACATCTGGCACTTTGACTTTTACCGCTTTGGCGACGCCCGCGAGTGGGAAGACGCGGGCTTTAGAGACATTTTCGCCAGCCCCGGCCTCAAGCTCGCCGAGTGGCCGGAAAAAGCCGCCCAGGTGCTGCCAGTGATCGACCTGGACATCACCTTAAGCGCCCTGCCCGACGGCGCGCGCCATGTGGCGCTGGTGGCCCACACGCCCACCGGCGCAGGTTTGCTGTACGGACAGGAACGTGGGGGCGCAGCGGCATGAAGCGCCGCAGCCTGGTGCAACAGGGCGCGCTGGTGCTCACACTCGGCCTGCTGCAGCGCAGCGTGCTGGGGGGCCAAAACGCCACCATCCTGACCGTGCGTGTCTGGCCGGCGCCCGAGTATTCGCGCGTGACCATCGAGTCCGACGCAGCCTTGAGCGCCACCCAAACGCTGGTAACCAGCCCTCCGCGTCTGGCGGTGGACATTGCCGGGGTGACGCTCAACCCGGCGCTCAAGGAACTGGTGGCCAAGGTCAAGGCCGACGACCCCAATATCGACGGCATTCGGGTGGGCCAGTACTCGGTCGATGTGGTGCGTCTGGTAATTGACCTCAAACAAGGCGTGCGCCCGCAAATGTTCACCCTGGCGCCCGTGGCCGCCTACCAGCACCGGCTGGTGCTGGACCTGTACCCGCTGCGCAGCATCGACCCGCTGGACGCGCTGGTGGCGCACATTGCGCAGCCCAAGCCAGCGGCTGCCGTCTCCACACCGGCGGCCAGCGACCCGCTGGGTGAACTGATGGCGCAGCGCCTGGGCAAGGCGGCACCGTCCACTGCACCCACCAACCCCGCCACACCAGCCACAGTGCCCCCCAACAGCCCTGGCAGCCCCGGCGCCAACCTGACGCAAGGCCCGTCCTACCTCGCCACCGACCGACTCATCATCGTGGCCCTGGATGCGGGCCACGGCGGAGAAGACCCCGGCGCCATTGGCCCGGGCGGCACGCAGGAAAAAAACGTGGTACTGCAACTGGCTTTTTTGCTGCGCGACCGCATCAACGCCGCCACCGTCAACGGCACGCCCATGCGCGCCTTTTTGACGCGCGATGCCGACTACTTTGTACCCCTGCACGTGCGGGTGCAAAAAGCGCGCCGGGTACAGGCCGATTTATTTGTCAGCCTGCACGCCGACGCGTTTTTCACGCCCGAGCCGCAGGGCGCCAGCGTGTTTGCGCTCAGCCAGGGGGGCGCGTCCAGCAGCGCGGCGCGCTGGATGGCG
>CAIYQF010000104.1 GCA_903928325.1 uncultured beta proteobacterium
CGTACCTGCGCAGCAGCCTGTTCGTCAGCAGTGCGCGGAGTCCCATTTAGTTGCTGTCTCGCACCGGATCGTGTCGTTCCAGCCGATCCATCACCAAGTCATAAAACCAGACGATGGCCAGGTAGACCACCAGCAAACCCAAAAAGAACTGCGGCCAAGTCAGGGTGAGTGCCAGGTGGTAGGGGTCGCTCAGGTCAAACTCGGTCACTCCCACTTTTTCGATCTTGAACGCAGCGGTACTGCCACCGTGGTGGGGCAGGCGCCGCAAGATTTTGGCCTGGTCGTTGCGCATGATGCGATCCCTTCAAGTTCCCAAGCTGGCAGTCAAGCGAAAGGCGATCCACAAGGCCAGGGCGCCAAACACCGCCGTGCCCAGCGCCTGCCCGGCCAGCACCTCCACCGGGCCATAGTGCGCTCCCCACCAGGCCAGTGGAATCGTGCCCAGGGTGGCACGGGCCCAGTTAAAGCCGGTGGACCACAGCGGCCGACCCAGGTTGTTGAACGCGGCATTGGCCACAAACAAAGCCCCGGCAAAAAAGAAGCCTGCGGCCAGCCAGCTGCAAAAGGCCTGCAACAACAGCGCGGCCTGGCCTTCAAGTGAAAAGGCGCGCGTCAGCGGCCCCTGCAGCAGCGCCAGCAGCAGCCAGGCGCCAGCCACCGCCACCACCATAAATCCCATGCTGGCGCGCAGGGTCTGGCGCACCCGGTCAAAGCGCCCGGCCCCCAGGTTTTGCGCCAAGATGGGGCCCACGGCGCCGCTGAGCGAATAAATCAAACCAAACGCCACGGGCGTGAGCCGGTCCACTGTGGCCTGACCGGCCACGGCCGAGGCGCCGAACTGCGCCACGCTGTGGGTCACAAAGGCCGCGCCCACGGGGGTAGCCAGGTTGGTCAGCACCGCCGGCACCGCCACCTTGGACAGGGCCCGCGCGTCCGCACCAAAGCGTGCACGCTGCACCGGCGAGAGCATGTGGTGTACCCGAGCCACGCCGTGCAAGCCAATGCCTATGAGCACCGAGCGTGAAATCACCGACACCACCGCAGCGCCGTCCAGACCCATGGAGAAGTAAAAAATAAACAGCGGGTCCAGCACGGCGGTGACTGCCGCCGCGCCCAGGGTGACCACCATGCCCCGGCGCGCATCGCCCACCGAGCGCAAGAGCGCCGAACTGGCCATACCCACGCCCAGCAGCGGCACCGAGGGCATGGTCACGGTCAGGTAACGCTGCGCCAGCACAGCCACTTCGCCCCGCGCGCCCAGAGCCCACAGCAAATGGGGCAAAAACGCCAGGGTGGCCAGCGCCAGTACGGCGGCAATAGCAGCCATGAGCAACAGGCTGTGGCTGGCCATGCGCCGTGCGTCCGCGCTGTGGCCCGCGCCGATCTTGCGCGACACCGTGGCGGTGATGCCAATCATCAGCCCGATGCACACCGAGGTATGAAAAAAGCCCACCACTCCGGCAAAGCCCACGGCCGCGGCAATGGCGGGCTCGCCTAGCAGCGAAATATAAAAAAGGTTGATCAGGTCCACCACAAACACCGCCACCAAGCCAATGGCGCCCGTGCTGGCCATGACCATCACGTGGCGCAGCGGTGAGCCGGTGACAAACCGGGGCGGGGTGGAAAGCGTCATTGCAAAACGGGGGGTGGCGCTGATTATCTCCCGCAGCCGCATCTGCGCCCAAAGGGCTGCGGCATTGCGCAGGTTTACACAAGCGGCATAAAAATGACCGCTTGCCGCACTACAGTCGGGGCCTGCTTAACTTGGGAGATACACCACATGCACGCTACCCTTTTGATCCGTCACGCCACCCGCTGGCTGGGCACCTGTCTGCTGCTGGGCGCCTGCGCCCTGGCCTTGGCATTGCCCGCACCCAAAGACATTGAAGCTGCGGTCAGCGCCGGCCACTATGCGCAGGCCGACACCATGCTGCGTGAAGTGCTGCAAGAAAAGCCCAACAGCGCCCGCGCCCACTATGAACTCGGCCAAGTGCTGGCCCATGAAGCCAAGTACGACGAAGCCCTGGCCCAACTGCAGCGCGCCAAGGCCATCGACGGCACGCTCAAATTTGCCACCAGCCCAGAGAAATTCCAGCAAACCTTTGACAAGATTTCGGCCGCCGCCAGCAGCGCCCGGCCGGCCGCTATGACAACGCCGGTCGCAGCCCCCATAGCCCCGGCGGTTGCCCCGGCGCCGACCAGCCCGGCACTGAACCTCAATTACGTGCTGCTGGGCATTGGCGTGTTGGTGCTGGTGGCCTTTCTTATCCGCCGTAGCAACGCGCAGGCGGCGCCTTCGGCCATGCCGTACCCGGCACCCATGCCCAATGCCGCAGGCCCGGTTGGCTTTGGCGCCCAGTACGCGCCCAACGGTGCCGCTTATGCCCCCGGCTACGGCGCGCCCGCGCAAGGTGGCTCGGGCATGGGCGGCGCCGTGCTCGGTGGTGTGGCGGGCTTGGCTGCTGGTTACGCGCTGACCAAGGCGTTTGAAGGCGACCACCACAGCGGCAACAGCAGCGGTGGGGCACCCGGCCTTGCAGGCAATGGCGGCTACGTGCCGTTTGACGCCCCAGCGCAGCCCGATCTGGGTAGCTTTGATGCCGGTGCAGGCGACGGCTGGGACGCCAGCGACGCGTCCACAAGCGACGACAACTGGTAAACCGCGCAAGGGCCGGGGCCATCAGTTAAGCTCTGGCGGCAGTGATTGACTGTCCAACCTGGTAGACCGACATGAGCACTTCTGACACCTCGGGTTTTGGCAAATTTGTGCCCGGTTTTGATTTTTTGCAAAACTTGGCCAAGAACGCCAGCGGCGGACTCTCCGGTGGCGCTGCAGCGTCCGGTGTGCCCAACTTGTCGCAGTGGCTGGCACCCAGCCTGAATGTGGAAGACCTGGAAAAGCGCATTGAAGAGCTCAAGCACGTGCAGTTTTGGTTGGAGCAAAATTCGCGCGCACTGGCGGCCACTATCCAGGCGCTCGAAGTGCAAAAGCTCACCATGGCCAC
>CAIYQF010000105.1 GCA_903928325.1 uncultured beta proteobacterium
GCTGCCGCAAGTGTCCTTGGAAGCCCGCTCGGCGCAATCGACTGTGACTGATGAATTCATTCGCAACTACACGTCTCCAGTGGCCGACTACACACAGGCGCTCACCATGACGCCTGGAGTTTTTGGGTATACGTCCAATGGCGTAGGTTTGGGCGATTCGAAAATCACCATGCGTGGTTTGACCGATAGCTTTATGGTGATCAGTTTTGACGGCATTCCTTTTAATGACACCAATGGAGTTAGCCACCATTCGTGGGCTTGGTTTCCAAGCCAGACACTGGGTGGCGCAGTCGTGGATCGCAGCCCCGGCTCTGCAGCGACCCTAGGACAAGCAACCTTCGCAGGCAACGTGGATTTGCGCTCGCGCGAACTCGAAGTCGAGGCCAGAACCAGCGTGATGGGCTCCGTGGGTAGCTGGAATACCAACATCGTTGGATTCGAACAGCAAACCGGGCAGTTTGGTCCGGACGGAAAGTCAACCCTGATGTTCAATGCCGAGCGGACCAATTCCGATGGCTACCAAACCTTTAATGACCAGCACCGTTCAGCCTACTCTGCAAAGTACCAATACGCGGTTGACAGTACGACCAAAGTCACGCTGGTTTCATCCGTGCTTTACATGGAGAACCATACGGGTTCCGTTTCAGGCGTGACGCGAACGAATTACAACGCTGGCGTGTACAACTACCTCAATAGCGACAACGCAGCCTTGAGTAACTACTACGGTTACAACTTTTACAACCTGCAAACAGATTTCACCTATGCTGGGTTGACCATGGCATTGGGTGACGGATGGCAACTAGACGACAAGGTGTACCGGTACGACTACAACAACCACCAAAAATACGACGGTTCCACCGCCACCACGCCCGTCCCAGTTGCCACTGCGACCAATGGCAGTGACAAGTTCAACGGATACAAGACCTATGGCAACGTGCTTCGCTTGACGAAGGAGTCCGACACGGCGATTTTGCGCACGGGGTTGTGGCTAGACAATGCGGACAGCGCCCGCTACACGGTGCCGTCTAACCCCTACACCTGGGTAGCAACCAAGCTTCCTGATTATTCTGAGACCTACACCACCACCACCGTCCAGCCTTATGTCGAGTACGAATTCAAGGTGTCCAAAGAGCTGTCGGTGACGCCGGGCATCAAGTACGCAGCTTACTCCCAAAAGTTCACGCACTTGCAGGACAACACGACGGGCAAGGGCGCGGTCTTCACCAGCAGCACGGTGGGAACGACCATCAACCATTCGGTTGACTACTCGGATGTTTTGCCTTCGCTTGACGTGCGCTACAAAGCCAGCCCCAATTTGACGGTTTATGGTCAATATGCCGAGGGCGACCAAATTCCAAGCACCAGTATCTGGGACGTCGCCAACGCAGCTATCACCGTACCGCCCAAACCGACCAAAGCAAAAACCACGCAGTTTGGGACGGTATTCAATGCGTTGACCTACACAGCGGCCGCTGATGTGTATTACAGCCAATTGGAGAGCACGTACAGCTGCAATGCCACGACTGGCGTTTGCGTACCCAGCGGCACGCAAACCAACCAAGGTATTGAGGCCGAAGCCAATTTCCTGCTGGGCAGTGGCTTTAACTTGTATGTGAATGCCACCTACGGCAGCCTGAAGTACGCTTCGACTGGGAAATGGGTGTCTGGCGCGCCAAGCGATACCGAAACCATCGGACTGAACTATGCAAGCAACGGTTGGGCGACGGGCTTCAACGTCAATCGCGTTGGAACGATTTACAACAAGGGTTCTGCGGATGAGGCTTACCAACTCGACCCGGTGGTTCTTTCCAACTTGTTTGTGAACTACACCACCAAGGCGCCGTCCACGCAGTTCAAGCAGGCGAAGGTTCAATTGGCAGTCAACAACTTGTTCGACAGCCATGCCATCACCGCCATTTCAGGGACTGCAACCAGTGCGGCACCGAGCAATGCGGACGTACTGACGCTCCTGCCTGGCCGCAGCGTGAACCTAACGCTTACTCTGGATTTCTAATCGGTGTAGCGGCCTTTGGGCTGCTTCTACCGGCCTCAGGAATATGCGGCGACTCGACTGAGTCGCCGTTTTTTTTGGCTCAACTTGTTTTATGCGCCATTTATCCCGCCGCGTCGTGCGCGGCGATGACGCCGATCTCAAACACCTGCTCGCCCAGGTCGCGCAGCGTGGTAGCGCAGGCGCTAGCCGCGGCGGCGTCCACCACCACCACCATGCCGATGCCGTTGTTAAAGGTGCGGTTCATCTCGGTCTCGTCAATGCCGGCGGTGGCTTGCAGCCAGGCGAACAGTTCGGTTTGCGGCCAGCTGCCTTTGTGCAGCACGGCGGTGCAGCCCTCGGGCAGCACGCGGGGGATGTTTTCCAGCAGGCCGCCGCCGGTGATATGGGCCAGGGCTTTGATGCCGCCCGCCGCAGCTGTGTTCGGGTGGGCGGCCAGGGCGGTGAGTACGTTTTTCACGTACAGGCGGGTGGGCTCCATCAGCGCCTGTTTGAAGGGCTTGCCGTCCAGCGTGGCGGGCAGATGGCCTGCCGCGCGCTCAATGCATTTGCGCACCAGGCTAAAGCCGTTGGAATGCACGCCGCTCGATCCCAGGCCCAGCACCACGTCGCCCGGCTTCACATCGGCGCCCGTCAAAATCTTGGACTTTTCCACCGCGCCCACGGCAAACCCGGCCAGGTCATATTCGCCCGCAGGGTACATGCCGGGCATCTCTGCGGTTTCGCCGCCAATCAGTGCGCAGCCTGACATTTCGCAGCCCCGGGCTATGCCGCCAATTACGGCAGTAGCCGTGTCCACGTCGAGCTTGCCGCAGGCAAAGTAGTCCAGAAAGAACAGGGGTTCAGCGCCTTGCACCAGCACGTCGTTGACCCTCATGGCCACCAGGTCTATGCCCACGGTGTCGTGCATATTCCACTCAAACGCGAGCTTGAGCTTGGTGCCCACGCCGTCCGTGCCGCTGACCAGCACCGGTTCTTGGTAGCGCTTGGGCACCTCGAACAGGGCGCCAA
>CAIYQF010000106.1 GCA_903928325.1 uncultured beta proteobacterium
GGCCTCTTCGGCAAACCATTCAACAAAGCTGGCGCCGTAGGCAATCTCGCCCTTGGCTTCAGGAAAGGGCTTGCCTTGCTCAGAAGTCATGATGCGCGCCAGATCGTCCTGGTTGGCCATCAGCAGGTCAAACCACTTGCGCAGGATGATGCTGCGTTCTTTGGCCGTCTTGGCCTTCCACGCGGGCCAGGCGGCGTTGGCGGCGGCGATGGCAGCTTCAGCGTCGGCGGGGCCCAGATTGGCCACGTCGGCCAGTTTGTGGCCGGTGGCGGGGTCCAGCACGTCAAAGCGGCTGGCGCCTTTGGTCCAGTGGCCGTTAATCAGCGCGTCGGTTTTGAGCAGGCTGGGGTCTTTGAGCAGCGACAGGGGAGAAGCGTGGGACATGGAGTGGGGTTCCTGAGGGGAGTGGTTGGTGTGGGCCCTGCGCCGCGTATCCCAGGGGTCGGGGCGCACCGAAAGGGCAGGGTACAGTGGCGCAATCTTAACGGTTCACTTGGACGGTCCCTATGGCACTTATCAACTACATCACCCAGATCAACCTCGACTTTGGCGCCATTTCCACCCTGCGCGCTGAGTGCGAACGTGTGGGAATGCGCAAGCCGCTCATCGTCACTGACGCCGGGGTGCGCGCCGCCGGTGTGCTGGACCGGGCGCTGGCCGCACTAGGCGACCATCCCTATGCAGTGTTTGACCAAACCCCGTCCAACCCGACCGAGGCCGCCGTACGCGCTGCCGTCGCGCTGCTAAAGAAAGAAGGCTGCGACGGCCTGGTGGGCGTGGGCGGGGGCTCCAGCCTGGACCTGGCCAAGGGCGTGTGCATTGCCGCCACCCACGAGGGGCCGCTCAAAACCTACGCCACCATCGAAGGCGGCAGCCCCAAAATTACCGAGCGCGTGCTGGCGCTGATTGCGGTGCCCACCACGGCCGGTACCGGCAGCGAGGTGGCGCGCGGCGCCATCGTCATCGTGGAAGACGGGCGAAAACTCGGCTTTCACAGCTGGTTTCTGGTACCCAAAATCGCCATTTGCGACCCCGAGCTCACCCTGGGCCTGCCGCCCACGCTGACTGCGGCCACCGGCATGGACGCGATTGCGCATTGCATGGAAACCTTTATGGCCCCGGCGGTCAATCCGCCGGCCGACGGCATTGGCCTGGACGGCCTGGCGCGCGGTTGGGGCCACATTGCGCGCGCCACCACCAACGGCCAAGACCGCGAAGCGCGCTGGAACATGATGAGTGCCAGCATGCAAGGCGCCATGGCCTTCCAAAAAGGCCTGGGTTGCGTACACAGCCTGAGCCACTCTTTAGGCGGCGTCAACCCGCGCCTGCACCACGGCACTTTGAACGCCTTGTTTTTGCCCGCCGTAGTGCGCTTTAACGCGGCAGCTGAATCCATTCAAAAAGAGCAGCGCCTGCAACGCATGGCGCATGCCATGGGACTGGGCGGCTGCGACGCGCAGGGCGACGCCGTGGCCGACGCCATTCGCGCCATGAACGCTCGGCTAGGGCTGCCCACGGGCTTGGCCGCGCTGGGCGTGACGGCAGACTTGTTTGAGCGCGTAATCGACGGCGCCATGGCCGACCATTGCCACAAGACCAATCCGCGCATTGCTACCCGCGAGGATTACCGGGCGATGCTAGACGCGTCGATGTAGGGGCTGGGCCAAACTTTCAGTTGGCAGGAGGTCGGGGTTTCCGAAAAGTGCACGGAAGACTTTGGATGGTGCGGGTGGTAGCTCGCCGTCGCAAGGGGTTCGGAAAATGGCTTGATAATTGATCAATGTTTGGCGGATTCAAGCACGAAGTGCAACGTTGACCAACCGAAGGTAGGAGGCTGAGGATGTTTAGCATTCAAGGCTTCCTGACCTGCAAGTCGAAGTTGCCCGATGAATTACAAACACCTCAGCCAGATTGAAAGATATCAGATTCACAGCCTTATGAAAGCCCAGCACAGCATCATGCAAATCGCCAGTCTGATCGGACGCCACAAGTCCA
>CAIYQF010000107.1 GCA_903928325.1 uncultured beta proteobacterium
ACCCGCACCACCTTTGACATTGCCGCCACGCGCCTCTCAGCCGACGTGATTAACCTGGACATTGCGCGCTCCAGCGCGTCCAAGGGCGAGTCGCTGCTTGACACCATTGCCAACCTGAGCGCCATGGCGGCTGATATTTTTGTGGTGCGCCACAGCGAATCCGGCGCGCCCTACCTGATCGCCCAGCACGTCGCACCGCATGTGCACGTGGTCAACGCAGGTGACGGCCGCCACGCGCAC
The DNA here is from genome assembly GCA_903928325.1 of uncultured beta proteobacterium. Lineage (GTDB taxonomy): Bacteria > Pseudomonadota > Gammaproteobacteria > Burkholderiales > Burkholderiaceae_C > Allorhodoferax. The sequence continues at coordinate 241 of CAIYQF010000107.1, forward strand.
CCGACCCAGGGTTTGCTCGACATGTACACCATTCGCCACTACAAGAAAGACTTTGCCAACCTGACCGTGGCCATCGTTGGCGACGTGCTGCATTCGCGCGTGGCGCGCTCAGACATTCATGCTTTGACCACCCTGGGCTGCGCCGAAGTGCGGGTGGTTGGGCCGCGCACGCTGGTGCCCTCAGACATGGCGGCCATGGGCGTGCGGGTGTGCAATACGCTGGAAGAAGGCATCAAAGGCTGCGACGTGGTCATCATGCTGCGCCTGCAAAACGAACGCATGAACGGCGCCTTGCTGCCGTCCAGCCAGGAATACTTCAAAAGCTTTGGCCTCACGCCCGAAAAACTCACCCTGGCCAAGAGCGACGCCATCGTCATGCACCCCGGCCCCATCAACCGGGGCGTAGAAATTGATTCGGCGGTGGTGGACGGGCGCCAGAGCGTGATCTTGCCGCAGGTGACCTTTGGCATCGCGGTGCGCATGGCGGTGATGGGCATCGTGGCGGGTAACGAGGCGTAAAGGACCCGCAACATGAAAATCCTCATTCAAAACGGCCGTGTGATCGACCCCGCCAGCGGCTTTGACGCGCTGGCCGATGTGGCGATTGCGGCAGGGCGGGTGGTATCCATAGGCGCCGTGCCCGCCGACTTTGCCGCCGCGCAGACGATAGACGCCACCGGTTGCCTGGTGCTGCCCGGTCTGGTGGACCTGGCTGCGCGCCTGCGCGAACCTGGCCACGAGCACGAGGGCATGCTGGCGTCTGAGCTGGCCGCTGCGGTGGCCGGGGGTGTGACCAGCCTGGTGTGCCCGCCCGACACCGACCCAGTGCTCGACGAGCCTGGCCTGGTGGAAATGCTGCGCTTTCGCGCCGAAAAACTGCACCAGGCGCGCGTGTTACCGCTGGGCGCCTTGACGCGTGGTCTGCAAGGCGAGGTGCTGACCGAAATGCTGCAACTCACCGAGGCGGGCTGCATCGGCTTTGGCCAGGCGGAAGTGGCGCTGGCGAACACCCAGGTGATGCAGCGGGCAATGCAATACGCGCGCTCTTTTGGCTACACCGTCTGGCTGCGCCCGCAAGAGCTGTATTTGGGCAAGGGCGTGGCGGCCAGCGGTCCGCTGGCCACGCGCATGGGCCTCTCGGGTGTGCCGGTGGCGGCGGAGACGATTGCCCTGCACACGATTTTTGAGCTGGTGCGTGCCACCGGCGCGCGCGTGCACCTGTGCCGCATCAGCAGCGCCGCCGGGGTGGAGCTGGTGCGCCAGGCCAAGGCCCAGGGCCTGCCGGTGAGTGCGGATGTGAGCATCAATTCCTTGCATCTCACCGACCTGGATATCGCCTACTTTGACAGCCGTACACGGCTGACCCCGCCGTTGCGCCAGCAAAACGACCGCGCGGCGTTGCGCGCTGGGCTGGCCGACGGCACGATTGACGCCCTGGTGTCAGACCACACCCCGGTGGGCGCCGACGAAAAAGACCTGCCTTTTGCCGAAAGTGAGCCCGGCGCCACCGGGTTGGAACTGCTTTTGGGGCTGACTTGCAAATGGGCGCAGGACGACGGCGTGCCGCTGGCGCAAGCCCTGGCCTGCGTTACCCACGGCGCGGCCCAGGTGCTGGGCGCGTCAGTGGGACCGCTGGCGGGCAGCTTGGGCCGTTTGCAGGTGGGTAGCCACGCAGATATTTGCGTGCTGGACCCGCAAGACGCCTGGCGCGTGCAGGGCAGCGCACTGCGCAGCCAGAGCAAACACACGCCCTTTGACGGTTACGAGCTTCCCGCGCGCGCGCGCGCTACCCTGGTGGGCGGCCGCGTGGCCTTTCAGCGCAGCGCCTCGGCCTGAGCATGCGCGCCTTGCCGCGCTTGCTGCGCATGCTGGTGCATTTGGGCCTGGGTCTGTGGATCATCCACTTTCGCTTTGCGCGCCTGTCACCACCGGCGCGCGAAGTCGCCGTGCAGGCCTGGGCACATACGATGCTGGCCTGCCTGGGGGTGCAACTGCGGGTGATTGGGGAGGTGCCCCAAACCGGACCGGTGCTGCTGGTGGCCAACCACATTTCGTGGCTGGACATTGTGGTCATGCACGCGGCGCGGCACTGCCGCTTTATTTCCAAGTCCGACATCCAGCACTGGCCGCTGGTGGGCACGCTGGCCACGGCGGCGGGCACGCTGTACATCACCCGCGAATCGCGCCGCGATGCGCTGCGCGTGGTGCACCACATGGCAGAGTGCTTGCGCGGTGGTGATGTTTTGGCCGTGTTCCCTGAGGGCACCACGGGCGACGGCAGCACCGTGCTGCCGTTTCACGCCAACTTGCTCCAGGCCGCGATTTCGGCCGACGCGCCAGTACTGCCGTTAGGCCTGCAGTACCAGGATGCGCGTAGCGGCGCGCCCAGTTTGGCGCCGTGTTTTGTCGGCGACGACACTCTGGTGGCATCAATTTGGCGCACCCTGCGCGCCAGCGAGTTGCGTGCGGTGGTGCATTTCGGCCAGCCGCAGTTCGCCCTGGGGCGTGACCGCCGCCGCTGGGCCTGCGACCTGCGCGACGCGGTCATCAGCCTGCGCGGCTAGGCCGCCACCCAAGCCACGGCGTTTTCCCCTGGGTCCGTGGCCCAGGGCTTTTCCAAAGCCCCCACCCCGACCCAGCCTTGGGCTGCGTTGCGTGCGGTGGTGTTAAGCCCCATCCCTGCACGCGCCAAAAAATGCCATGGTGCTAGGCGAAAAATCGCAAACTTTCCCGCTAAAGCATTTAATTTGATAAAAATCAACTTAAACTGCAATAACGTTAAATACAATACAATTAACAAAAAAAGCGTTTGTTGGGAAAATCATGAAAAACATAGAAAAATCAGGACTTGTGGCAGGCTTCGTTGGCCGGACCCCAGTGCGCTACGCAACGCACGCTGCGGCATGCATGCTTATGGCGCTAGCCGGGTTGGCCCCGGTGGCGCCCGGTGCATGGGCGCAGGGACTGAGCCCGGTCGCCCTCAAAGGCACGCAGGGCGATCAGGCTTGGAGTGCCACCCGCAGCGCGCCTGCGGTGGTGGACGTTCCTGCAGAGCAAGCGCCAGCAACGCGCAGTTCGTCGGTAACCATCACTAGATTTCGCTTCACGGGGAACACCTTGTTTAGCAGCAAGATGCTGGCCGCTGTGTTAGCCAGTGATGTGAACCGCCCCATGGCCTATGCGGAGTTGCAGGCTTTGACGGAGAAGCTGGTGGACTACTACCGCGCCCATGGCAGCTTGGCCATCGTGGTCTTGCCGGCGCAAGACATTTCGGCCAACAAGGTCACCTTTGTCGTGGTTGAGGCCATTCCTGGCAAGCTCCCGGTCGAGGCCTAGGCCAGCCGCTTCGTTTGCGCCCAAGGCCCGTACCTGTCGGTCAGCCTCGGGCGCTTTGAAGCATGCCCCGGTAAATTTCCTCATCGCCCACCACGCCCACAAAGCGCTCGCCCTCGCACAAAAGCACCGGCCTGCCAGTGGCATGGCGGATGTGGATGATGTGCTCCAGCAGCAGATCGGGCGACACCATGGCTACGCTGCGTCCGTCCAACCCCGCTTGCACGATGTCGAGTTGCGGATGGTAGGCCAGTAGCTGGCCCGGTCGGCCTTCGATATCGATGTGTGCAGGGCGATGCGCCGCGTCAATCTGCAGCCAGTGGTGGCCCGTCCAGTCCAACTGCAGGCGATCGCCATCGCGAGGGAGTGCGCTTAGCGGCGCCATGAGGGAACGCGCACGCAGCACCTTGATGGGGTTCATGTGCGCTACAAAGTCGCGCACATAGGCATTGGCCGGATGCAAAACGACCTGCTCGGGTTCACCCGACTGCACGATGCGACCGCCCTCCATGATGGTGATGTGGTCACCTAACTTGATGGCTTCGTCCAGGTCGTGGCTGACAAAAACAATGGTTTTCTTGAGCTGCTTTTGCAGTTGCAACAGCTCCTGTTGCAGGTGTTCACGGATCAGCGGGTCCAGCGCCGAAAAAGGTTCATCCATGAGCAAAATATCGGCGTCGGTGGCAAAGGCGCGCGCCAGGCCGACGCGCTGCTGCATGCCCCCGGAGAGCTCGTGGGCGTATTTCTTACCCCACTGCTGTAGACCCACCAGTTCGAGCTTCTCAGCCACAATGGTCTCGCGTTGCGCCTGGGCCATGCCGCTTAATTCCAGACCCAAGCCGACGTTTTCAGACACGGTGCGCCATGGCAAGAGGGCAAACTGTTGGAAAACCATGGCCACGCGGGTGGTACGCAAGCGGCGCAGGGTGGCTGCGTCACAGCGGGTTAGGTCCACGTAGTCGCCGTGGGCGCCTCGGGTGTCGCGCACCATCACCGCGCCCCGGTTGGCCGTATTCAGGCCGTTGAGGCAGCGCAACAGGGTGGATTTGCCCGAGCCGGACAGGCCCATGAGGACCGATATTTCCCCTTCTGCAATTTTCAGGCTGCAGTCGGCGGCGCCCAGCACTGCACCGGTGGCGTCGAGGATCTCCTGGCGGGTTTTGCCTGCGTCCAGCAAAGCCAGGGCCTGTGCGCTGTGCTTGCCAAACACCACATCGACGTGGCGAAACTCTGCCATCGGCATCGCCTGGCCCAAGGCACTATCCACGGGCCTTGGCCTTGCAAAGCCGGTCGAGCACGATAGCGACAATCACAATGGCCAAACCGGCCTCAAAGCCGTCGGCAATATTGACCGAGTTAAGCGCCCTAACCACCGGTTTGCCCAGGCCGTCGGCGCCCACCAAAGCGGCAATAACGACCATGGACAGGCTGAGCATGATGCACTGGGTCACCCCTGCCATGATGGTGGGCAGCGCCGATGGAATTTCTACTTTCCAGAGCAGCTGCCAGCGGCTTGCGCCAAAGGCCTGCCCAGCCTCAATCAGCGGACGCGGCACCGAGGCAATGCCCAGCGTGGTTAGGCGAATGGGCGCGGGCAGCGCAAAAATAACGGTGGAAATCAGCCCAGGCACCACGCCCAAGCCAAACAGAATCAGAGTTGGGATGAGGTAAACAAAGGTCGGGACGGTTTGCATCAGGTCTAGAAGTGGGCGCAGGCCCGATTCCAGCCAGGGCCGGTGCGCCGCAGCAATGCCAATGGGCACACCGATGAGCACACAGGCCACCGTGGCAAATAACACCAGCGAGAGTGTTTCCATGGTTTCGGTCCAGTAGCCCAGGTTGACTATCAGTAACAGGGCCGCCGCCACAAATGCGGCCAGCCGCAGCGAGCGTTGCAAGCCCCAGGCCACAGCGGTGAAAACGCCAATGAGCAGCAAGGGCTGCACCCACAAGAGCGCCCCCGTAAAGCCCAGCACCAGCGCGCTCAAGCCCTCGGATACGGCGTCAAACAGCCAGGGCGCTCCTTGCGTGAGCCGTTCCACCCCCGCAGCGATCGAGTCGCCCAGCGGGAGCTTGTTGTCGCTTAGCCACGCAAGTGTGGCGTCCAGCGGTCCGGCCATGCGCTTACGTGGAGATCATCGCTGGGGTAACGTCTTTGCCAGCAAAGGTTTTCACCCCAGCGCGCCAGTTGCCCCAGCTGGATGCATTGGCCTTAAGCCATGCTTGTGCTGCGGCTTCATGCTTCATCTTTTTGTCCAAAATAGCACCCATGTTTTCGTTTTCTGCCTCGAGGCTGATCTTGGTGTTTTTCAGCAGCTTGCCCACATTGGGGCAGTCGGTGG
>CAIYQF010000108.1 GCA_903928325.1 uncultured beta proteobacterium
GGTGGTGACTTGTTTGCATGGGCGCCTCCGTTTCTGAGCCTTGACTTTGCCCCGCAGCGGGCAGGCGCGAAAGCTACAAACCGCCCCTGTTTGCCAGCGCGCAGCAGCCGCAGGGCGCCAACTGTCAGGCCCCAGATAGGCGGCATCTGTACTGGTCTTATGCGCCACCAATGCGCGCTTGGTGCTGCACAATGGCCCAACCATGTCGCATGCTCCATCGCCATCGTTGCCTCCGCTTTATGCGCAAATCGCGCAGCGCATGGCGCGCATGATGGAGGACCAGGTTTTCAAAGCCGGACAGCGCCTGCCCTCGGTGCGCGAGGTGGCTACGCAAAACGGCGTCTCGGTGTCCACGGCGGTACAGGCCTTGCGCTGGCTGGAGGAGCGCCACCTGGTGACGGCCAAACCCAAGGCCGGGTATTTTGTGTCGCCACGCCGCCGGGGGTCGGCCCTGCCAGCGGTGAGCCGCCCGCCCACGCACAGCATGGTGATAGAGCACAAAAGCCGCTGCGAACTGCTGCGCACTTTGAACGACGAGCCCTGTGTGGTGAGCTTTGGCGCCTACGCGCCAGAAGACCACGACTTTTTTGACCATGAAAAGATCCGCGTGGCCTTGGCGCGCGCCATTCGCGTACACCGCAAAAGCCTGGTCGAATACAGCGAGGCCTGCGGCACCCCCGCGCTACGCCAGGCGGTGGCGCGCCGGGCGCTGCACCTGGGCTGCCAGTTGCAGCCGGACAACATCATCATCACCGCCAGTTGCACCCACGGCGTGGGCCTGTGCCTGCGCGCCGTCACCAAGCCGGGCGACGTGGTGGCGCTGGAATCCCCCACGCATTTCGGCTTTTTGGACCTGCTGGAGGCGCTGGGCCTGCGCGCGCTAGAAATCCCCACGCACCCCACGGGCGGCATGTCTTTGCCCGCGCTGCAACTGGCTATTGACACCCAGCCCGTCAAAGCCGCGCTGGCCGTGCCCACTTTGTCCAACCCTTTGGGCGCGGTCATGCGCCATGCCGACAAGCGGGCGCTGGTGCACATGCTGGCGGCGCGGCAGATTCCCTTGATTGAAGACGTGGTGTTCAACGACCTGATGGCGTCTGACCAGCGGCGCCAAGCGGCCAAGTCGTTTGACGCGGACGGCGGCGTGATGGTTTGCGGCTCTTTTTGCAAAACCGTGGCGCCGGGCCTGCGCCTGGGCTGGGTGGAGGCCGGGCGTTGGAGCGACACCGTGAGCCGCCTCAAGCGCGTGCAAGGCGTGCCCACCACCCAGGTGCTGGAGCACGCGCTGGCCGAACTGCTGACCCACAGCGGCTACGAGGCCCGCATGCGCACACTCAGCGCCCACACCAAGGCGCGGCTGGCGCAGGCGCGCGCGCTGATCGGCACCACGTTTCCCAAAGGCACACGCGTGAGCGCCCCCCAGGCGGGCTACACCTTGTGGGTGGAGCTGCCGGGGCAGATCAATGCCATGGCGCTGTTTAAGCAATGCAAGGCCGAAGGCATTGTGTTTGGCCCCGGCGCCCTGTTTTCCGCCTCTGACCGCTTTGACCACTGCATGCGCCTGGGCTTTTCCGGGCCGTGGACCGACCTGGAGCGCAATGCCTTGGCACGCATTGGCGCACTGGCCAAGGGTTTGTTTGAGGGGTAGTGGGGGCGCACGCGCCGCGTGATCACTGCTTGGGCGCCAAGCGGCGAACCGTGCAGCGCGCGGCGCAGGGGCAAGCGCCTTCGAGCAATGTTTGCCTTGTTGAATGAGCCGTGAGCCGTATTTCGGCTCTATTCGCCGCACATAATGCGGTGAATAGAGCCGATAATCACCGCATGCGCCCCCATCACCCCGCCCGAACCTGCCGCTACATCTGGCAATTGCCGGATTGGCCGCGTTTTACTTTTGATGCTACGGCCCTGGCCGCGCCTTTGGCCCAGGTGCACCGGGCGCAAGGCATGCTGGCCGGGCGCATGGCGGAGCTGGGAATGGCGCAGCGCGATCAGGCTACCTTGCAAGTGCTCACGCAAGAAGTCATCACCACCAGCGCGATTGAGGGCGAACGGCTGGACCTGGATGCAGTGCGATCGTCCGTGGCCCGTAAGCTGGGGCTGGACATAGGCGCCTTAAGCCCAAGCGACCGCCATGTGGATGGCGTGGTGGACGTGGTGCTGGACGCCACCCGCAACTTTGACCAGGCCCTCACGCCAGAGCGCCTGTTTGGCTGGCATGCGGCCTTGTTCCCTACGGGTTACAGCGGTCGTACGCGCATTACCGTGGCGGAATGGCGCCTTGACGCAAGCGGCCCCATGCAAGTGGTGTCTGGCCCGGTTGGGCGGGAAAAAGTGCACTTTCAGGCCCCGCCCGCTGCCACTTTGCCGGAGCTTACCCAGGCCTTTTTTGACTGGTTTGAATCCGCCCCGGTGGGCGACACGCTGATTAAAGCCGGGCTGGCGCACCTGTGGCTGGTAACGCTGCACCCGTTTGACGACGGCAACGGACGCTTGAGCCGCGCCGTGGGCGACATGGCGCTGGCCCGCGCCGAGGGAAGCAGCCAACGCTTCTACAGCTTTAGCGCCCAGATACAGCGCGAGCGCAAAGACTATTACGACCAATTGGAGTCCACCCAAAAAGGCCCGCTGGACGTCACACCCTGGCTTGGCTGGTTTTTAGGCTGCCTGCTGCGCGCCGTGCAGGGCGCAGACGCCACCCTGGTGGGTGTGCTGGACAAAGCCCAGTTCTGGCAGCGCTGGGCGGGCACGCCCATGAATGCCCGGCAAACGCTGGTGCTGAACCGGGCGCTGGACGGCATGGACGGCAAGCTGAGCAACGCCAAATGGGCGGCCATTGGCAAATGCTCTGCGGACACTGCGCTGCGCGACATCAACGACCTGCTGGCGCGCGGCGTGCTGCGCAGGCTGGAGGGTGGGGGGCGAAGTGCGGGGTATGCGCTGGAAACCAGGTCTGGCCCCTAGTGTCAAGTGCGCGGCATCGCCCGCGCAGCGGGAGGATGGATTTAAATTGGCGCCGTGACGCGACCCAAAAATAGTCATGAGGCCTATTGCGGGAAATACGGCTCAGAATCTGAGTCGCATTCGCAAAAAAATGGCTCATTCGCCCTCGTAAGGCCCCGCATGGTTGAGCTCTGCTAACTTGGCCGCCATCGTCTGGTCGCACGCCTTTTCAGTGCGGTCCTTGTCCAGCTCTTTCAGAAAATCGTCGCTCCTTTTCTTGGTCGCCGTTTCATCGCTCTCGTTCTTCATCTCAAACATGATGGACACGATCTCGGCGCCCAACTCGTCCGAGTCACGAAAGATGTAGTCGCCCTTGCTGCCAGTGCGGGCGTCGTTGTCTTTTTCAAAATGCGCGCGCTGAAATGCCGCCGCACGAATGCGGTTGAACTCAATCTCGCAGTGCTGCTCCAGCGTCTCGCCCACCATCTTGGTCGATAGCCGCGCCTTCATATCCCGCAGGCGCTCAATCTCACCATCACGGTCGCGCAACTGCAAGGCGTATTGCTCCTTGATGGCCTTCTCCTCCAGCTGGTTTTTGA
>CAIYQF010000109.1 GCA_903928325.1 uncultured beta proteobacterium
GGCCCCCCTGGCAGCCCCGGCGAAGACGGCGACCGCTTTATCGAAATTTGGAACAACGTGTTCATGCAATTCGAAATGCACGAAGACGGCTCGGTGACCCCGCTGCCCGCGCCCTGCGTGGACACCGGCATGGGCCTGGAGCGCCTGGCTGCCATCCTGCAGCACGTGCATAGCAACTACGAAATCGATATTTTTGAGCAGCTGATCGCCGCCGCCGCGCGCGCCACCGGCTGCGCGGATCTGCAAAACAAGAGCTTGCGCGTCATCGCCGACCACATCCGCGCCACCGCGTTTTTGGTGAGCGACGGCGTGGTGCCCAGCAACGAAGGCCGGGGCTATGTGCAACGCCGCATCGTGCTCCGCGCCATCCGCCACGGCTACAAGCTGGGCCAAAAGACGCCTTTCTTCCACAAACTGGTGGCCGACGTGGTGCGCCTGATGGGCGACGCCTATCCCAAGATTCGGGCGGAGGAAAAGCGCATTACTGAGGTGCTGCGGGTGGAGGAGGAGCGGTTTTTTGAGACGCTGGAAACTGGGATGGAGATTATTGAACTTGAGTTGCGAAAGCTGGTTGCACTTGAACACGCCGACGCGGAACGACAACGGAAGGAAAATCCTGGTGCGACCCCACGCGTGAGGTTTCTTAAGTTGCCCGGCGACGTGGCCTTCAAGCTGCACGACACCTTCGGTTTCCCGCTGGACCTGACCAACGACGTCTGCCGCGAGCGCGATGTGGAAGTGGACGCCGCCGGTTTCGACGCCGCCATGGACCGCCAAAAAACCCAAGCCCGCGCCGCTGGCAAATTCAAGCAAGACCGCGCGCTGGACTACTCCGGCGCAGGCAATGTCTTCGTAGGCTACGACCACCTCGCGCAAACCGCCGTGGTCGAGGCCTTGTACTTGGACGGCGCGCAAGTGCAAGAACTGCAATCTGGCCAAAGCGGCGTGGTCGTGCTGGACGTGACGCCGTTTTACGCCGAGAGCGGCGGCCAGGTGGGCGATGTGGGCACGCTGAACGGCGCTGCCAGTGCGTTTGCGGTGGATGACACGCAAAAAATCAAGGCCGATGTGTTTGGCCACCACGGCAGCGTACAAAGCGGCAGCCTCAAAGTAGGCGATACGGTGCAGGCGCAGGTGAATGTGGGATTGCGCGCCGCGTCCATGCGCAACCACTCGGCCACGCACTTGATGCACGAGGCGCTGCGCGAGGTGCTGGGTGACCACGTGCAGCAAAAAGGCTCGCTGGTCACGCCCGAGCGCACGCGCTTTGACTTTGCCCACAACGCGCCGGTCACCGACGCGCAAGTTCGCCAAATCGAAGCCTTGGTCAACGGCCAAATTCTGCATAACGCCGCCACCCACGCCCAGCTGATGGACATCGAAGCCGCCAAAACCACCGGCGCGCAAATGCTGTTTGGCGAGAAATACGGCGAAATCGTGCGCGTGCTGAAAATCGGCACCACGCGCGAGCTCTGCGGCGGCACCCACGTGGCGCGCACTGGCGACATTGGCCTGTTCAAGGTGGTGGCCGAGAGCGGCGTCGCCTCGGGCGTGCGCCGCATGGAGGCGGTGACTGGCGAGCA
>CAIYQF010000110.1 GCA_903928325.1 uncultured beta proteobacterium
CGTGGTCGGCTACACCGGTCAGGTGTCGCTGGGCCACGCGGGTCTGTTCGGTGTGGGCTCTTACACCGCCGGTGTGTTCTTCCTCAAGTTGGGTGCGCCACTGTGGGTCATCATTCCGGCCAGCATTGGCGTGACCGCTGGCTTTGGTGCGCTGCTGGCGCTGCCCGCTCTACGGGTGACGGGTCCGTATCTGGCGATGGTGACCTTGGCGTTTGGCACCATCATCCAGATCCTGATCAACGAAATGGACTTTCTGACCGAAGGCCCGCTGGGTATCAAGGTGCCCAAGCCCGACTTGTTTGGCGCCAAGCTCTCCGAGCACGGTTTCTACTGGATGGTGTTTGCGCTCATGGTCTTGTCGCTGGTGGTGGTAGACCGCATTTTGAAATCCCAACTCGGTCGGGCTTTTGAAGCGCTGCGCGGTAGCCCGGTGGCCTCCGACTGCATGGGTGTGTCGGTGTACCGCTACAAGGTCTATGCCTTTGTGATCAGCGCCGGTTTTGCCGGTCTGGCGGGCTGCCTGTATTCGTATTCTGAGCAGTACATCTCTCCCAACACCTACAACTTTGAGTTGACGGTGCTGTTCTTGCTGGCGGTCATTATGGGCGGGCGCAAGAGCCGCACCGGCTCCTTGCTGGGCGCTGCCATCATTGTGATATTGCCCAAGCTGCTCGACGACCTGGACATGTTCCGCCAAGTGTCTTCCACACTTGCGGTGCTGGTGCTGATTGGTGCCGTGGTGGGTGTGGTGAAGAAAACCACCACCCCGCGCGCCATGGCCATCCCTGTTTTGGGCACCATCGCTTTGGCGGCGTTTTCGTTCTGGCTGCAGTCCATCACCGACTGGCGCCTGAGCATTTTTGGCCTGATGATTCTGTTTGTGGTGTATTACCTGCAAGATGGAATTGTCGGCTTTGTGCGCAAATTGTTCTTTCGGCGCGCCGCGCTGGCGGGCCAATACCAGGGCATGGACTTGGGCAAGGACGCGATTACGGTGGCGTCGAACGCCGAACACAGCGCCGCAGGCAGCGACTTGCTGGTGGCCAAAGGCGTGCTGATGCAGTTCGGCGGCCTCAAGGCGCTCAATAACGTGGACTTGCGCATCCAGCGCGGCACCATCCACGGCCTGATTGGTCCCAACGGCTCGGGCAAGAGCACGATGATGAACGTGTTGACCGGTATTTACGTGCCCACGGCGGGCGACATCACGTTTGCCGGGCGCGCTGTGGTGGGGCGTACCTCGTCGGACATTGCTTTGTCCGGCATTGCGCGTACTTTCCAGAACGTGCAGTTGTTTGGCGAGATGACGGCGCTGCAAAACGTGCAGGTCGGTTTGCACCACACCTTTGACAGCAATCTGCTGGATGTGGCCTTGCACACACCGCGCTACAAGCGTGAAGACCACGCTGGCGTGGAACGCGCCCTGGGGTTGCTGCACTTTGTCGGCTTGGGAGACCTGGCGACTGAAGAAGCCCGCAATCTGCCCTACGGCAAGCAGCGACTGCTGGAAATCGCCCGCGCCCTGGCGCTGGACCCGCAATTGCTGCTGCTCGACGAGCCTGCGGCAGGTCTGACAGCGCCGGATATCAAGGAGCTGATCACCATCATCCGCAAAATCCGAGACCACGGCATAACCGTGATTCTGATTGAGCACCACATGGACGTGGTGATGAGCATTTGCGACAACGTCTCCGTGCTCGACTTTGGCCAAAAAATCGCCGAAGGCAAACCTGCAGATGTGCAGGCCGATGAAAAAGTGATCGAGGCCTATCTGGGCGCTCCGGCCGCTTGAACGTACAGGACACCCGCATATGTTGAGTATCAAAAACCTAGAAGCCGGTTACGGCAAAGTGCAAGTCTTGCATGGTATTTCCATGGAAGTGCCCAAGGGCAAAGTGGTCACCTTGATCGGCTCCAACGGCGCTGGCAAAACCACCACCATGCGCGCCATCTCCGGCATGATCGCGCCCACCGCCGGCGAAATCAGCCTGAACGGCACCCGTACCGACGGCATGGAGTCTTTCACCATCGCCAAACTGGGCCTGGCGCATTCGCCCGAAGGTCGGCGTGTGTTTGCCACCATGTCGGTCACCGACAACCTGATTTTGGGTGCCTTTCCGCGCCTGACCGGCAGCCGCCCCAAGGGCGATGTGCAGGGCGACTTGGAACGCGCCATGGAGCTGTTCCCCCGCCTCAAAGAGCGTCGCAACCAACTCGCAGGCACCTTGTCCGGTGGCGAGCAACAAATGTTGGCCTTGGGCCGCGCCATGATTGCCAAACCCAAATTGTTACTGGTGGATGAGTTGTCGCTTGGCTTGGCGCCCCTGATCGTTCGCGAAATTTACAAGCAGTTGCTGGTGATTGGTGAAACCTTGGGGACCGCCATGTTGGTGGTAGAACAAAACGCTAATCTGGCTTTGTCTTTCGCACAGTCTGCTTATTTGCTCAAGCAAGGGCGGGTGGTGCTGTCTGGTTCGGCTGCCGAAGTGGCCGCCAACCCCTTGATGAAATCATCCTATCTAGGTGACGCCAAAGCAGCAGAGGAATCTTCTACATGAAGCCCGCCATGTTGAGCATCGACCA
>CAIYQF010000111.1 GCA_903928325.1 uncultured beta proteobacterium
ATGATGGGAATACCGGTCAGCGCCTTGGTCACAAACAGCAGCATGCCAAAAGGCGGATGGATCAGGCCAATCATCATGTTCAAGACGACCAGCACGCCAAAGTGCACCAGGTCTACGCCCAGCAGGCGGGCCGCGGGCAGCAGCATGGGCACAAACACCAGCAGCAGCACCGACACGTCCAAAAAGCATCCCAGTACCAAAAAAAGCAGGTTGACGAGCAGCAAGAAGTGGATCTGTGAGAGCTGCATGCCCGCCACCCATTGCGCCATGGCCTGCGGCACGCCCTCGGCAGTCAACGCGTAATTGAGCATGAACGAGCCCGCCAATATCAGCGTAATGACCGCACTGCCGCGCGCAGACTCCAGCACCACGGTCCAAAAACTGCGCCAATTCAAAGCCCGAAACACCAGGGTAGACAGCAGCAGCGCATGCAGCGCCGCCACGGCTGCCGCCTCGGTGGGGGTGAAGGCGCCCGAATAAATGCCGCCGAGCAGCACGATGGGCATGGACAAGGGCAGGGCGCCGCGAAACGCCAGACCCGCCCATTCGGACCGGGGCACCGGCGCCTCGCGCGGCATGTTGCGCCGCACGGCAATCCAGTGCACCACCAGCATCATCAAGGCGGCCATCAAAAAGCCTGGCACTACGCCGCCCAAAAACAGCGCCCCCACCGAGGTGCCCGAGACCAGGGCGTAAATCACCATCGGAATCGAGGGCGGAATAATGGGCCCCAGCGTGGCGCTGGCCACCACCACCGCACCCGCAAAGCCGGGCGAATACTCCGGCTTTTTCAGCATTTGCCGGATGGTCACCAAGCCCGGGCCCGCAGCGTCGGCAATGGCGCTTCCGCTCATGCCCGAGAAGATGACGCTGACCAAAATGTCCACCTGCGCCAGCCCGCCGCGCATGGGCCCGACCAAAATGCGGCAAAAGTCAAAAATCCGTTCGCTCACCGTGCCCGCGTTCATCAGGTTGGCGGCAAACACAAACAGCGGCACGGCCAGCAGCACGTAGCTGTTGTACAGGCCGTTGCTCACCTGTTCGGCCACCAGCCCCAAGTCCTGGTGCGTGGCCAGCAGGTAGCCAATGCCAGCGGCCAGCATGCCAAAGCCAATCGGCATGCGCAGCAAGAGCGCCGCCACCAGCACGCCCACCAAGACCAGCATGCCCGTACTCATGGCGCGGGCCTCACAGGCGCAACTCCGAGTCCAGACCGCGCCCCTGCACTGCCTCCATGATGGCCCAAGCGCAGCGCACAACCAGGGCCACCAGCAGCATCACAAAAGGCAGGTAAATCCACATAAATGAGACGCCCAGCACCGGCGAGCCTTCTCGGCCCATAAAGTGCACATAGTCCCAGCTTGCGGGCAGGGCCACGACTGCAAGCCCGCCCACCAGCAGATTGCCCGCAATGCGCATGGCCTGGCGGCTGCGGCGGCTGGCACGGTTCCACAGCAGGTCAAACACCACATGCTCGCGCTCGGGCACCACCCAGGCGGCGGTCCACAAAATTACCCACAGGTAGAGGATGACGGCCGCCTCGTCCGTCCAGGGCAGGGGCTTGTTGAAGCCAAAGCGGGCGCTGATCTGCACAATGAACACGCCAAACAGGGCCAGAAACAGCAGGCCAGAGATAGTTTGGGTGCCGCTGCGCCAAGCCTGGGCCAGGCGCTGGCGCCAGGGCGTGGATTTGGGCGTAGGCGCCGCCGCTTCGGCGCTGGGCGCTGGCATGCGGTGTCAGCGTACCGCGTTGATGCGCTCGACCAAGCCGGGCGGCCAGGCTTTGGCGTAGTCCGAGTTTTGGTAGCGCTGCTGCACCGCCTTGTGGAAGGCGTCCAGGTCGGGGGTGGTAATTTGCAGGCCTTCCTTGCGGAAAAACTCCAGCAGTTGCGATTCTTCTTTGATGCGGTTGTCGTTGTTGTACTGGGCGGCGGCCTGGGCTGCAGCCATCACCTTTTGGCGCTGCGTGGGCGTCAGGGCGGCTAGCGCTTTGTTGGAAATAGTGATGAACAAGCTATCGACCAGGTGGCTGGTGAGCACGATTTGCTTGGTCACCTCGTAAAACTTGGCTGCGCGCACCGAGGGCAACGGGTTGTCCTGGCCGTCGATGGTGCCGGTTTTCAGGCCCAGATAGACCTCGCCAAAGGCCAGCGGTGTGGCAGTGGCGCCCAGTGCCTCGCCCAAAAAAAGCCATTCTTTGGAGCCAGGCATGCGCAGCTTCACGCCTTTGAGGTCGGCCGGCGTCTTGACATTGCGCACTTCCCGCAGGTCGAGCTGGCGCGTGCCCAGGTAGGCGGTAGCCAGGGGCGTAACGTCCATTTTGTCGGCCACGGCCTTGAACATTTCCGCGCCAATGGGGCCTTGGAAGATTTTTTGCTGCTGCGCCGGGTCGCGCACCATGTAGCCAGCGGTAAACACCGAAAACTCGGGCACGAATTTGGCAATGTCAAAGGCTGAGAGCGTGGCCAGCTCCAGGTTGCCGCGCGCCATGGCGGCCGACTCTGCGCCTTGTTTGAACAGGGTGGCGTTGAGGTTGATTTGCACATCAAACTCGCCGGGCGCGCTTTTCTCCAGGCTATCCTTGAATACGGTCCACATCTTGGCGTGCCAGTCGTCGGGCACCGCCGGGCTGGAGATGCGCAGCACGGTTTTGCTTTGTGCGAGCGCGCTCAGGCTGCTCGCACCCAGTGCGGCACAGGCGCCTAACAGGCGGCGTCGGCTCAGGGCGGATGTGCTGGTGTCGGGTTTCATGCGGTGTCTCCGGTGCGGTCTTGGTGCTGGCCTGCTTGGGGCGCCGCTATTGTGTCAGGACGCCAGCGATTCCAGTAGTTCGGTTTCGATGTCAATCTGTGTCTTGTTGTGCTGAAGCTGGGCGCCGTGGATCAAAAACGTGTCTTCCACCCGCTCGCCCAGCGTGGTGACCTTGGCCAGTTGCACTTCAATCCGGTGGCGTGCCAACACCCGCGCCACCGAATACAGCAGGCCTGGGCGGTCGCTGGCGGAGATGTTGAGCAGCCAGTTTTGGGCCTTTTCGTCGGGCCGCAGGGTCACCCTGGGGGCGATGGGGAAGCTCTTGACCCGCCGTGAAATACGCCCCTTAGACGGTTTGGGCAGCGAACCCGCGCTGGCAATGGCCAGAGCCAGCTCGGTCTCTAACATGCTGGTAAGCGCCTGGTAATGGTCTTCCATGCCCGCAGAGGTAACCACCTCAAAAGTGTCCAGGGCATACCCGTGTTGGGTGGTGTGCACGCGTGCGTCCACGATGCTGAAGGAGGCCTGGTCAAAGTAGCCGCAGATGCGCGCAAACAAGTCCGGCTGGTCCGGCGTGTAGACCAGCACCTGCAGGCCTTCGCCCAGTGTGGAGCGGCGGGCGCGCACGATAGGCGCGCTGGTTTGCACGTGGCGCGAGAGTTGTTTGGCGTGCCAGGCAATGTCGGCAGCGTCGTGGCGCATGAAGTAGCTCACGTCCAAGGTGTCCCACAGCGGCTTGTGCGCTTCAAAGGGCAGGGCGTAGAGCGCCAGGTTCACCAGGGCTTCGCGCTTGCGGCTTTCGACCTCGGCGTCGGCATCGGGCGCGCGCC
>CAIYQF010000112.1 GCA_903928325.1 uncultured beta proteobacterium
ACGTCGTCGCCCACCAGCAGGCTGCGCAGCTCTTCAAACACCAAGATCAGGCCGTAGGTCATCAGCACCTGTTGCAGGTGTTCGCGCTCGTACAAAAAGCTGAAAAACGCCCACTCCAAAAAGTAGCCAAACAGCACCGCCAGCACCACGCCCACCAGCAGGGTGGCGAAAAAGCCGCCGCCCATGGTGGCGCCCACCACCGGCGCCAGACTGAACGCCAGGTAGGCGCCTACCATGTAAAAGCTGCCGTGCGCCAGGTTGATGACGCCCATGATGCCGAAAATCAAGGTCAGGCCCGAGGCCACCAAAAACAGCAGCAGCCCGTACTGCAGCGAGTTCAGACACTGAATCAAAAAAGTCGTCAAGTCCATGGGGTTTGCTGCGCAAAGCAGTTGGGCAAGCTCAAAGCTTGCAGCCGCGCGCCGGGTCTTCCAGCTTGGCGCTGGCAATGCCGACCTTTTTGTTTTCCTTGGCACCCACCTGGCGCAGGTAAAAGTCCTGCACCGGGTTGTGGGCCTTGGACAGGGTGAACGGACCGCGCGGGCTGTCGATCGTGGCCTTGCCCAAAGCGGCAGAGATCTCCGCGGCTTTGGTGGCGTCGCCCCTGGTGGCGTTCAGGCCAATGGCAAACATTTGCGCGGCGTCATAGCCTTGCACCGCGTACACATCGGGCTGCAGTCTGTAGATCTTGGCGTAGATCAGGCGAAAGGCGTTGTCGCGCTTGGTGTCCAGGCTGTCGGCGTAATGCAGGGCGGTGAACAGACCGTCTGCGGCATCGCCTTGTGATTCCAGCGTGCCGTCGGTCAGAAAGCCCGATCCGTACAAGGGGATGGCTTTTTTCAGGCCAGCAGCGGCGTAGTCCTTGACAAACTTGACCGCGCCGCCACCGGCAAAAAAGGTGAACACTGCGTCGGGCTTGGCTGCAGCGATTTCGGTCAACAGACCCTGGAACTCAACCCCGGGGAAAGGCAGGTTGAGTTCTTTGACGACCGTGCCGCCGCCCTTCTCAAAGCTTTCCTTAAAGCCGCGCACCGTCTCATCACCGGCGGCGTACTTCCAGGTGATGGTGACCACCTTTTTGATGCCCTTCTTGGCCATCACCTCGCCCATGGCGTAACCTGGTTGCCAGTTGGAGAACGAGCTGCGGAAGATGTTGGGGCCGCACATGGCGCCGGTCACTGCGTCAGCACCTGCATTGGGCACGATCAGCAAGGTGCCGCTTTCCTTGGCGGCCTTGGCCATGGCCATGGCCACGCCGGAGTGCACGCTGCCAATCAGCACATCGACCTGGTCGCGCTTGATGAGCTTGTTGACGTTGTCGGTCGCCTTGGACGGATCGGACTCGTCGTCCACCTTGAAGTACTCCACCTCGCGCCCGGCGATCTTGCCGCCAAGCTCGGTGATGTGCTGGCGAAAGCCGTTTTCAATCGCGGTTCCCAAAGAGGCATAGGTGCCGGTGTAGGGCAGCATCAAACCGACTTTGAGTTTGCCGGGGGTTTGCGCTGCAGCCATGGAGGCAGCCAGCGCGGTCAAAGCCAGCACGTGCGCGCCGCGAAGGGCCAGCAGGGTCAGGGAATGGTTCATAGAAAGTCTCCTTCTTTAGGATTCATAAAACTGCAAATTTCCAAAATCAGCCTGGCGGCCTGATCGCGGTGGGAGGGAATGACCGCAGGCGGCAAGCTCCAGCAAATGCGTGCCGAGTACGGCGCGCGCAATGCCAAAAATTTGCTCCAGTGATCCATATTCGTCGTCCAGCCCTTGCACCGCAAGCACCGGACATCCGATGGCGGGCATTCTGTCAGCAATCGACCAGGACCGAAACGCCGGGTCCAGCCAGATAGGGCTCCAGGCCTCGAACACGGGCTGGGGCTACCGGTGGTAGCGCGCCAGGCGCGCCAACAGCGGCAGCTTTACTTCCGGCGCCTGCAGCGCGCTGATGCTGGCCACCGTCTGTTCTTCGACAAACCAGTGCGGCGAGAGCGCCACCACGCCCGCCACTTGCGCCGATTGAGCACTCGCAAACAGCAACGCAATCGAAGCACCGTCGCTGCGCCCCAGCGGCGTGGACTGCCCATAGCCTGGGCGCGAATACACCAAACGCCGAAATGCGCTTTGAAGCGCTGGCCGAGCTCGCTGGGCAGCGCTTCACCGGCCGAAGACACCAAGCGCAGGCGGGCATCACCCTTTGCTGGCAAGCCCGGGGCGGCCACCATGCCTGCAAAGCCGGTGGGCGCACCATAAAATACGGTGGGCTCTACGCCGCCCCCGGCGCGCAGCGCGAGATCAAGCAACTGTTTGCGCAACTTGCCCCTGGGGCCATGGACCCCGCCACGCTGGAGCTGACCGCCCAAACCATCAGCCGCGTGCGCGCCACCCCCGAGGCCCGCGCAGGCTTTGCCGCCTTTTTTAACCAACGCCCGCCCCCTGGACGCCTGCGCCATGAATGAACTAATGAACAACAAGCTGGCTGACGACGCCGCCCAGGCGCCGGTATTGGTGGTGGGCGCGGGCATCATGGGCGCCGGTATTGCCCAAGTGGCCGCCCAGGCCGGGCACCCGGTGTGGCTGTATGACGTGCGCCCAGGCGCCGCCCAGGACGCGCTTGCCAAGCTGCAAACCAGTTTGGCCGCGCTGGTGACCAAGGGCAAGATGGCCACCGACGCCGTGGCGGCCTTGCTCTCGCGCATCACCCCGGTCGCCGATTTGCACGACGCCGCCCACAGCACGCTGGTGGTGGAAGCCATTGTGGAAAACTTGGACGCCAAGCGCGCCCTGTGGCAGCAGTTGGAGGCCATGGTGGGCGCAGACTGCGTGCTGGCCAGCAACACCTCGTCCATCTCGATTACCGCCATGGCGCAGGGCCTGCGCCACCCCGAGCGGCTGGTGGGCATGCATTTTTTCAATCCGGTGCCGCTGATGAATCTGGTGGAAGTGGTCTCGGGCCTGCACACGGCGCCGCAGGTGGCCGATGGCGTGTTTGCGCTGGCGCAGCGCTGGGGCAAGGTGGCGGTGCATGCGCGCTCCACGCCGGGTTTTATCGTCAACCGCATTGCGCGGCCCTATTACGCAGAGGCGCTGGCGCTGCTGCATGAGCGCAGCACCACGCCGGTGGTGCTGGACGCCTGCCTCAAAGCCATGGGCTTTCGCATGGGGCCATGCGAGCTGATGGACCTGATAGGCCACGACACCAATTTTGCGGTGACGCAGTCGGTCTACCAGGCCAATTTTTATGACAAGCGCTACATGCCTTCGCTCCTACAGCGCGAGCTGGTGGACGGCGGCCTGCTGGGGCGCAAGTCCGGGCGCGGCATCTACGACTACGCCGAGGGCGCGGTCAAGCCGCAACTGGCGGCGCCGACCAGCGTCGACTTTCCGGCGCGCAGCGGCGTACAACTGCACGGCAACAGCGCGCGCATGGACGCTTGGGGCCAGCTTTTGGCGGCGGCGGGTGTGGCCTTTAGCCGCGACCTGCAATCGGACTGGACCGGACTGGCCACGCCCACGCTGCAACTGCGCCAGACCGACGGTCGCCCCGCATCGAGCCTGGGCGCCAATGTGGCGGTGTTTGACAGGACGTTTGCGCCCGAGGGCTCGCGTGTGCTGGCCTGGGCGCCGTCGGTGCGCGCCAGTGCCGCTTGCGCCACTGAGGCACAGGCCTGGCTGTCCGCGCTGGGCTACTTGCCGCAGCAAGTGGCCGACCAGCCCGCGCTGGTGGTAGCCCGCACCGTGGCCATGCTGATCAACGAGGCCGCAGACGCGGTGCAACAAGGCGTGTGCACCGCCGAGGGCGCCAACCAGGCCATGAAGCTGGGCGTCAACTACCCCGCA
>CAIYQF010000113.1 GCA_903928325.1 uncultured beta proteobacterium
CGTGCCCATCTCTCATTTTGACGAAGACAAGTTCACATCCGGCCACGCCTTTGACGGCTCGTCAATTGCGGGCTGGAAGGGCATCGAAGCCTCGGACATGCAACTCATGCCCGACCCCAATACCGCCAATATCGACCCCTTCTTCGAAGAAACCACCCTGTTTTTGAGCTGCGACGTGGTCGAGCCCAGCGACGGCAAAGCCTACGACCGCGACCCGCGCTCGATTGCGAAGCGCGCTGAAGCGTATCTGAAGGCCTCCGGCATTGGCGACACCGCCTACTTCGGACCCGAGCCAGAGTTCTTTATTTTTGACGACGTGCGCTGGAACACCGATATGTCGGGCACCTTCTTCAAGATCGATGAAGCCGAGGCACCGTGGAATTCTGGCAAGGTGATGGACGGCGGCAACAAAGGCCATCGCCCCACCGTCAAGGGCGGCTACTTTCCGGTGCCACCGGTGGACAGCACCCAAGACATGCGCGCTGAAATGTCCTTGATTCTGGAATCCCTGGGCGTGCCGGTGGAAGTGTTCCACCACGAGGTAGCAGGTGCCGGTCAAAATGAAATTGGCACCAAATTCAGCACCTTGGTGCAGCGCGCCGACTGGACCCAGATTTTGAAATACGTCGTGCAAAACGTGGCGCATGCCTACGGAAAAACGGCCACTTTCATGCCCAAGCCCGTGGTTGGCGACAACGGCTCCGGCATGCACGTGCACCAGTCCATCTGGAAAGACGGCAAAAACCTGTTTGCTGGTGACGGCTATGCTGGCTTGTCGGACTTTGCGCTGTACTACATCGGTGGCATCATCAAGCACGCACGCGCTTTGAACGCCATCACCAACCCCGGCACGAACAGCTACAAGCGCTTGGTTCCCGGGTATGAGGCACCGGTGAAGTTGGCCTATTCGTCGCGCAATCGCTCGGCTTCGATCCGCATTCCGTTTGTGGCTAACCCCAAAGGTCGCCGAATCGAAGCGCGTTTTCCTGATCCTTTAATGAACCCCTATCTGGGCTTTGCGGCCTTGATGATGGCTGGTTTGGACGGCGTGGAAAACAAGATTCATCCCGGCGAGGCCGCCAGCAAAGACCTGTACCACCTGCCTCCAGAAGAAGATGCTTTGGTCCCGACCGTGTGCCACAGCTTGGACCAGGCGCTGGACTGCCTGAATGCAGACCGTGCCTTCCTGACCAAAGGCGGCGTGTTTACCGACAGCATGCTCGATGCCTACATCGAACTCAAAATGGGTGAAGTCACGCGCTTGCGCATGTCCACCCATCCTATCGAGTTTGATATGTATTATTCTCTCTGATGCATGGTTTTTAACCGGCATTTCGGTCCTGCGATGGCGAACACGCAGGACCACAGCGCCGGTTAGAGCGTAATTAAAAAGACGGCTCTGGCCGTCTTTTTTACTTCAGGGATCTTCATTGATGACGCGCAAACTATTACCGCTGCTCTTGCTGACCTGTGCTTTCGGGTGCGAGGCCCAAGACCGGATTTACCGCTGTGGCAACGAATACACGAATACGGTGGCGCGCGAACGTTTGGGTGAATGCGTGCTCATCAGCGGCGCCAATGTCACCGTGGTACCGGCCTTGAAGCCCCCCGCTTGGTCGGGCGTTTCAGACACCGCGCAGGGTAAGCCGATGAACCAGCGCGCCAAGGATATGGATGCCCGCACCATCTTGGAGTCCGAACTCCGCAAGGCGCGCGCGCGCAAGCTTGAACTCAGTGCGGAGTTCAACCAGGGCGAGCCCGAAAAGCTGGGTTCTGAAACCCGCAACAACCAAAAATACCTGGACCGGGTGGCCGATATCAAAGCCAAAATCCAGAGTAACGACGCCGACATTGCCAGCATCAGCCGTGAGCTCGTGCGCGTCAACGGCAACCTGAGCGCGTCCTCACGATGAATCCGCCATGAACCTTGCGCATTTGCAGTCCTTTGATTTATTGGCCAGCCTGGTGGCGCTTGTGCGGGCGGATGCGGTAGTGGTGTTCTCTAACGCCGCGCTGGAAGATACTTTGGGGATTTCGCGGCGCGCCATAGTGGGGTCTAGTTTTGCCGACATGTTTACCGAACCCACAGGTTTGCACGAGGCCTTGGCCGGTGCTGCGCAAAACACCTTTGCTGCCATGCGCTATGACGCATTTTTGCGGCGCGTCGGCCTGGACCCTTTGCCG
The DNA here is from genome assembly GCA_903928325.1 of uncultured beta proteobacterium. Classification (GTDB taxonomy): domain Bacteria; phylum Pseudomonadota; class Gammaproteobacteria; order Burkholderiales; family Burkholderiaceae_C; genus Allorhodoferax. The sequence goes on from CAIYQF010000113.1 coordinate 2,185, forward strand.
GTGCACGTGATCGTCACCGACGCCGAAAACCGCCAAAATTTTGTCGTCGAATTAGTACCTCTGGAGCAGCAAACCCGCCAAGAGAGGGAAGAGCGGTTGCTGGAACAGGCACAGGCGAACAAAGAGCTGATCCGCAACCTGGCGCACGAAATCAAAAATCCCTTGGGCGGAATTCGGGGCGCCGCACAGCTGCTTGAAATGGAAATCGATTCGACCGAGCTCACGGAATACACCCAGGTCATCATCCGCGAAGCCGACCGTTTGCAAAGTTTGGTGGACCGTTTGCTGGCGCCACACCGCCGCCCGCACGTGGTAGGTGATGTGAATGTGCATGAGGTGTGCGAACGCGTTCGATCGCTGATATTGGCTGAGTTCCCCAAGGGCCTGCGCGTGGTGCGCGACTACGACATCTCGATTCCGCAATTTCGAGGTGACCGGGAGCAACTGATTCAAACGGTGCTCAATATCGCGCACAACGCCTGCCAGGCCTTGGCTGAGCGCATTACCCAAGGCGACGCCAGCCTCACGTTTCAGACGCGGGTGGCGCGCCAGGTGACATTCGGAAAAATACGCTACCGATTGGCATTGGAATTGCATGTCATAGACAACGGACCTGGCGTGCCAGATTCGATCAAGGACCGCATTTTCTATCCGCTGGTGTCGGGCAGGGAGGGCGGCTCAGGTCTGGGGTTGACGCTGGCGCAAACATTTGTCCAGCAACACCACGGGCAGATTGAAGTCGATAGCGAGCCAGGCCATACGGATTTCAAAATTTTGATTCCACTGCCCTAGTTGATGACCCATAGAAAGCGCCCGAAATGAAGCCGATTTGGATCGTAGATGATGACCAGTCCATCCGGTTTGTACTGGAAAAAGCCCTGCTGCGTGAGCACATGCCCACGCGCAGCTTTTCCAACCCGCGCGATGTGCTGGCTGCTTTAGAAGACTCTTTGGATGAGGACGCACCGCAAATATTAGTCAGTGATATTCGCATGCCTGGAGGCTCGGGCCTGGAACTGCTGGAGAAAGTAAAGGCACGCCACCCCGGCTTGCCGGTCATCATCATGACCGCGTTTTCTGACCTGGACAGCGCCGTTAGCGCCTTCCAGGGTGGTGCGTTTGAATACTTGCCCAAACCCTTTGATTTGCCCAAAGCCGTGGAGCTGATACGCCGGGCAGTCCAAGAAAGCCAGCGCGAAGAGGTTGCGGAGGAACGCATCAGCGAAACCCCCGAAATGCTGGGCCAGGCGCCGGCCATGCAAGACGTGTTTCGCGCCATTGGGCGTTTGAGTCAAAGCAATGTCACGGTGATGATTACCGGGGAATCGGGTTCAGGCAAAGAGTTGGTGGCGCGCGCCCTGCACAAGCATTCGCCGCGCGCCAACGGCCCCTTTGTGGCGATCAACACGGCGGCAATACCCAAAGACCTGCTGGAGAGCGAGCTGTTTGGCCACGAGCGCGGTGCATTTACCGGGGCGCAGGCGCAGCGCCGGGGCCGCTTTGAGCAGGCCGACGAAGGCACCTTGTTTTTGGATGAAATTGGCGACATGCCGTTTGAACTGCAGACCCGCTTGTTGCGCGTTCTTAGCGATGGGCACTTTTACCGGGTGGGCGGCCATAGCGCGGTCAAGACCAATGTGCGTGTCATCGCCGCCACGCACCAAGACCTGGAGCAACGGGTCAAAGAAGGCGTTTTTCGCGAAGACCTGTACCACAGGTTGAACGTCATCCGCCTGCGCTTGCCCGCCTTGCGAGAGCGCAGGGAAGATATTCCCATGCTCACCAGGCACTTCTTGCAGCACAGCGCCAAGCAGCTCGGCGTTGAGCCCAAGCGCATTGCGGAAACGGCGCTTGCGGCGTTGGAAAACTTTGCATTTCCGGGCAATGTGCGTCAGCTAGAGAATGTTTGCCACTGGCTCACCGTCATGGCGCCGGCCCAAGTCATCGAGCCCAAAGACCTTCCGCCCGAGTTCGGCATTTCCAAGGCCACATTGCCCGTGGATGCTTTGCATGCTGGAGCTACAACGCCGTTTAGCTCTTTGTCGTCATCGCTGATGGCCACCTCCGGGGACGCATTGGTGCAAGAGCCCAGCGCACCGCCTCCAGAGGAAACAGACCTGGTCTGGCCGCAGGACCAACTTGCGGCCCTGTCACCGCAAGCCCCTCTGACGGGATGGGAGCTTGAACTCGAAGACGAGGCCATGCTGCTCTTGCGCAGCGGCCACACCGAAGTATGGGATGCTTTGACACGCCGTTTTGAAGCCAGGTTGATTCAGGCTGCGCTCAACAATACGCGTGGACGACGGATCGAGGCCGCCAACAAATTGGGTATTGGCCGCAACACGATCACCCGAAAGATTCAAGAGCTTGGCCTGGACAAGAAAATGGTGTTGGTTTCTGACGAGAGCTGATTACCGCCGGTTCGCCGCGGCGCTGAACCGCAGCTACTTGCTATCGTAATTACTAGCGCCATCCCAGCCCACAGCCGGAGGGTTGGCGCTGTAAAAGGCGACCCGTTGGGAAAACAGGCGGTACAGAAACTGGTTCGGAAATGCCTGGGTCAGATACCCCAGCAGATGCGCCGCC
>CAIYQF010000114.1 GCA_903928325.1 uncultured beta proteobacterium
CACCGTGGCTTGCAAGCCGCTGACCATGCACAGCCCCAGCCGCACGGCGGGTTGTACCGGGGTGGTGCCGCAACAATTGGGATCTGACCCCGATTGTTCGGATTGTTCCAGCGTGCAATCCCAGTCGCTGTGGTTCACGTCGATGGGCAGCACTGGCACGCCGTGGCGGCGGGCGTCTTGGACGAGTTGGCTGGGGCCGTAAAAGCCCAGGGGCTGGCTGTTCAGCATGGCGGCCAAAAAGCAGGCGGGCTCGTGGCGTTTGAGCCAGCAACTTACGTAGACCAAGAGTGCAAAGCTGGCGGCGTGGCTCTCGGGGAAGCCGTATTCGCCAAAGCCTTCGATCTGCTTGAACAAGCCGTCGGCAAATTCCTGCGTGTAGCCGTTGGCGACCATGGCGCCGACCAGGCGGTCGTAGAAGTGGTGCACGCCGCCCTTGCGCTTCCAGGCGGCCATGGAGCGGCGCAGGCTGTCGGCCTCGCCACCGCTAAAGTTGGCCGCCGCCATGGCGATTTGCATCACCTGTTCCTGAAAAATCGGCACGCCCAGGGTGCGTTTGAGCACTTCTTCGAGCGCAGGGCTGGCGTATTGCACCGCGCCGGGGTTGGCGCGCGCCTGCAAATAGGGGTGCACCATGCCGCCCTGGATGGGGCCGGGGCGCACGATGGCCACTTGCACCACCAGGTCGTAAAAGCAGCGGGGTTTGAGGCGCGGCAGCATGCTCATTTGCGCCCGACTCTCGATCTGGAAAACGCCCACCGTGTCGGCCTGGCAGACCATGTCGTAGGTGGCCGCGTCTTCGGCCGGAATGTCTTGCATGCGCAACGGCGTGCCGCGCCACTGGCCCACCAAGTCCAGACAGCGGTGGATGGCGCTGAGCATGCCCAGGGCCAACACATCCACTTTCAAGAGGCCCACGGCGTCCAGGTCGTCCTTGTCCCACTGGATGATGCTGCGCTCGGGCATGGCGGCGTTTTCTACCGGCACGATGCGCGTGAGCGGCCCCTGCGTGAGCACAAAGCCGCCCACGTGCTGGCTTAAGTGGCGCGGAAAGCGCTGCAACTGGTGCGCCAGGTCCAGCCACTGCGCCAGGCGTTTGGCGTTGGGAATGGCGACGCTGTCGCCGTGCAGTTCGTGCACCCGGTCAATGGCCGACTGCAGACGCTCGTTAAGTACCGCGCGGCTGTACATGCCGGGGTGTTCTTTACTGAAAGCGGCAATCAGCGCGTCGGGCACCTGCAGCGCGCGCCCCACGTCGCGCAGCGCACTGCGAGGGCGGTAGCTGGTGACCACCGCAGTAATGGCGGCACGCTCGCGGCCGTACTTGGCATAGATGTACTGGATGACTTCTTCGCGCCGCTGGTGCTCAAAGTCCACGTCAATATCGGGCGGCTCGTCGCGCTCGCGGCTGATAAAGCGCTCAAACAGCACGCTGGTGCGCGAGGGGTCCACCTCGGTCACGCCCAGGCAGTAGCACACCGCCGAATTGGCCGCCGACCCGCGCCCCTGGCACAAGATGCCCTGGCTGCGCGCAAAGCGCACGATGTCGTGCACGGTCAAAAAATACATCTCGTACTTCAGCTCGGCAATCAGCGCCAGCTCGTGTTGCACCTGGGCCTGCACGCCCGCAGGCACGCCGCCGGGGTAGCGCAGCAAAGCGCCCTCTTGCGTGTACTGGCGCAGCGTTTGCGCCGGGGTGTGGCTGGGCAACACGGCCTCCAAAGGGTAGTGGTAGCGCAGGCTATCCAGCGAAAAGCTGCAGCGGCTGGCGATCTCTAGCGTGTGGGCCAGGTGCTCGGGCGCAAACAGGGCGTCCAGGCGGGCACGGCTGCGCAAATGGTGCTCGGCATTGGGCTGCAGCGCGCGCCCGCACTGCGCCACCGGCAGACCCTGACGCACGGCGGTCAGCACGTCGTGCAAAGGCTTGCGCGAGCGCAGGTGCATGCGCACCCCGCCAGTGGCCACCAGCGGCAGGCCGGTGAACTGCGCAATCTGCTGCAGGCGCAGCGTGTGCAAGGCGTCTTGCGCGTCCAGGCTGCGCGACAAGCCCAGCCAGACTGCGGCGCCGTAGCGCGCCTTGGCGGACGTGGCTATGGCGCAAGCCTGCTCGATGGGCAAGCTGGGCGGCAGCAGCAGCACGATTTCGTTGTTGTCCAGCGGGGGCCAAGCGGCAAACCCGCCCGCTTCCACGCCTGTATGCGGCTGCCAGCGCAGCGCGTATTCGCCCTTGGGCGCGGCACGGCGGGCGCTGGTGATGAACTCGCACAAATTGCCCCAGCCCTGCAGGTCGTGCGCCAGGGCGATAAAGCGAAACAGCACGTCCGACGCACCATCTGCCACGCCCCGACCGTGCGTGCGCGGCGCCACGCCAAACTCGCCACCCGGCAGCAGCTTCAAGTTCAAGCGCTTCGCCTCCAAGTGCGCACGCACCATGCCTGCTACCGAACATTCGTCGGTCAGCGCCAAGGCTGCATAGCCCAGCGCGTGGGCGCGCTGCACCAGCTCTTCGGGCAGGGACGCGCCGCGCTGAAAGCTAAACGCCGACAGGCAATGCACCTCGGCGTAATGCGGCGAGGGTGGGGGGCGCATAGCGCTGGGTGATAGGGGCAGGGGTTCCATACGAAGCCAGCAACGCAAGCGCCGCATCGCCACAAGGGACAAGAGCTGCGCTGCTTTATACTGTTTATAAAAACAGTATCGTATACCTGTCTGCGAAACCCTGCGGGCGCGGCCATAGGCCCTTAGGAAACGGTTGAATCGACTGCATCCGCATCCCTTTGGATGTGCGCTTGCCCGAGGGCATCCAAAAGGTAGAAATACGCGCCAGGGGCAACGAACGCATCATCGCCCCCCTCGGCCAGTCTTGGGACAGCTTCTTCCTGGGCGGCCCCACAGTGAGCACGGACTTCCCTCTTGCACGGCGCGGAAAAGAGCAGCCGCGTGAGCGAGAACCTGTCCACCATTGAAGACTTTTGCAGCCGCCTGGCCGTTCTCCCCTACGGCGCCAAGGCCGCGCAGCGAAGGCTTGGTGCTGGTGACGAACAACACGTCGGAATTCGCGCGTGTGCCGTTGCCCCATCAATTGATGCTCCATTCATTCGGATACCCTCACGCTTTCACACCCCGCACAGGAGCATTCACCCCATGCATCGCCCCACCTTGATTTTTCGCACCCTGCTGGCTGCCAGCCTGATCAGCGGCCAGGCGCAGGCGCAAACCGCGCCCGACGCAACAGCGGCCATGCTGCCGTCCGCCGACCCGGCCAAGATTCCTGAGCTGCGCGCGGGCAGCGGCTACCTGATTGGCTATTTGCCGCGCAAGGACTTGCCCAACAGCCTGCAACTGCTGCCCGCGCCGCCCGTTAGCGGCTCGGCTGCAGCGGCGGCGGACCTGGCTTTTCACCAGCAGCTGCAAAGCCAGCGCAGCGGCCAGCGCTGGGAGTTGGCCACGCAAGACGCGGTGCTCAAATTTCCGGCGGCAGCATCCACGTTTTCTTGTGCGCTGGGCGTAGCCATCTCGCCAGAGGCCACGCCGCACCTGACCATGCTGCTGCGCCGCAGCCTGACCGATGCTGGTCTGTCCACCTACGCCGCCAAAGACAAGTACCAGGTGCCGCGCCCCTTCGTCAAACTGGCGCAGCCCACCTGTTCACCGTCCGATGAAGCCGCCCTGACGCGCGACGGCTCTTACCCCAGCGGCCACGCCGCCGTGGCTGCGTACCTCGCGGC
>CAIYQF010000115.1 GCA_903928325.1 uncultured beta proteobacterium
TGCCGATTCTGCGACCGGTAGTGTTCTCCACCATTCTGGTGCTGTCGCACCTGTCGATCAAGAGTTTTGATTTGGTGATGGCGCTGACCGCTGGCGGCCCTGGCTTTGCCACCGACGTACCCGCCACCTTCATGTACGTCATGAGCTTCACGCGCGGCCAGATCGGTCTCGGTGCTGCCAGTGCCACCATGATGCTGGCCACGGTGGCGGCCATTGTGGTGCCCTATTTGTACAGTGAGCTGCGCACCAAGGCGCATGCGCACTAAAGGCGTTGCCATGAATACATCCACCTTTTCCCGCACCCTGATCTACGGCGTCTTACTCATCGCCGCCTGCTTCTTTCTGGCGCCCCTGTATGTGATGCTGGCCACCTCGTTCAAAGACGCGGCGCAAATCCGTGCAGGCAATTTGCTGAGCCTGCCCGATTCGCTCAACTTTGACGCCTGGCGCTTGGCCTGGGACAGCGCTTGCACTGGCGTGGACTGTCGGGGCCTGAAGCCCTATTTCATTAACTCCGTCATTATGGCCGTGCCTGCGGTGCTGATTTCCACCGCCTGGGGCGCCATTAACGGCTATGTGCTGAGTTTGTGGAAGTTCAAGGGCAGCGAGGTTTTGTTTGGCTTCATGCTGTTTGGGGTGTTCATGCCCTTTCAGGTGGTGCTGCTGCCCATGAGCCAGGTGCTGGGGTATTTGGGCTTGTCCAGTTCGCTGGCCGGGCTGGTGCTGGTGCATTGCATTGCGGGGCTGGCTGGCACTACGCTGTTCTTTCGCAATTACTACACCGCCATTCCGCGCGAGCGGGTCAACGCCGCGCGCATGGACGGCGCGGGCTTTTGGCGCATTTTCTGGCGCATCGTGTTGCCCATGTCCACCCCGATTTTGATGGTGACGCTGATCTGGCAGTTCACCAACATCTGGAACGATTTTTTGTTTGGCGTGGCCTTTAGCGGCGCCGACAGCAAGCCCATCACCGTGGGCCTGAACAACATGGCCAACACCTCAAGCAGCGTGAAAAGCTACAACGTCGACATGGCGGCAGCCGTGATCGCCGGTTTGCCCACCATGCTGGTGTACGTTCTGGCGGGCCAGTATTTTGTCAAAGGCCTCACGGCCGGCGCAGTCAAAGGATAGATGTATGGCAGCCTCTCTGCAAATTTCCGGTATTCGCAAAGCCTTTGGCAAGGGCGCCAAAGCGGTGGAAGTGCTCAAGCGCATCGACATTGATGTGGCCCCCGGCGAGTTTTTGATTTTGGTCGGCCCCTCGGGCTGCGGCAAGTCCACGCTGCTCAACATCATTGCCGGCCTGGAAGACCCCACCGAGGGCGAGCTGCGCATCGGCGGCAACAACGTGGTGGGCGTGGCCCCGGCGCAGCGCGACATTGCCATGGTCTTCCAAAGCTACGCGCTCTACCCCACCATGAGCGTGGCCGACAACATCGGCTTTGCGCTGGAGATGCGCAAGGTGCCCAAAGCGGCGCGCGATAAGCGCATTGCCGAGGTGGCGGCCATGCTGCAAATCTCGCACCTGCTGGACCGCCGTCCGGCGCAACTCTCGGGCGGCCAGCGCCAGCGCGTGGCCATGGGGCGCGCCCTGGCACGTCAGCCGCAACTGTTTTTGTTTGACGAGCCGCTCTCCAACCTGGACGCCAAACTGCGGGTGGAGATGCGCGCCGAAATCAAACGCTTGCACCACGTTTCAGGCATTACCAGCGTATACGTCACCCACGACCAGATCGAGGCTATGACACTGGGCAGCCGCATTGCGGTGATGAAAGACGGCGTGCTGCAACAAATCGGCAA
>CAIYQF010000116.1 GCA_903928325.1 uncultured beta proteobacterium
CGCTCGGGGCCGCCATGTCGGTGCTGGGTCGGCTGCGTCGCTTTGACTGGATCGCTCGGCGGGTGGAATGCGGCAGCCTGTGCCAGCGCTGCCGCAGCGACTGCGCCTACCAGGCCATCGAGCGCAGCGGCGCAATCGACTACGACGAGTGTTTTCAGTGCATGGATTGCGTAGTGATCCACGACAGCAAAACCCTGTGTGTTCCGGTATTTCTGGAAGAACGAAACCAGCGTGAACGTGCGGTGATCCCGATTGTTGCCATCAACTCCCAGAGGAGCGCCGTATGACGCGTCGCAGCTTTTTACATTGGGGTCTGGGCGTGGGTCTGCTCTGCGGCCTGGACAGGCTCGCTGGTGCCACAGAAGCCAGCGCGCTGCAATGGGCCAGTCGCACGCTCAATGGGCTGGGCACTACCTTGCGCCTGCGCGCCGCACATTCCGATTCAACACGCGCGGCTGCGGCATTGGATGCCGCAGTGGCCGACATCCGGCACCTGGAAGGCCTGATGAGCCTGTTTAGGCCCGACAGCCAGATTCAGCAGCTCAATCGCGATGGCATGCTGCGCCACCCGCATGCTGATGTACTGGAAGTCCTGCGCATTGCGCAAAAGGTGTCGCAGCAAAGCCAGGGCGTTTTTGACGTGACGGTACAGCCGCTGTGGCAGCTCTTTGAGGCGGCCCGGGTTCGGGGTGAACTTCCGCATGCGGCTGACGTCACGGCGGCGCGTGCGCACATTGGCTGGCAGCGCATGGCCATCAGCGCCGATTCCATCACCTTGGCGCCGGGTATGGGGGTGACGCTCAACGGCATTGCCCAAGGCTATATCGCCGACCGGGTGCGTGCGCGCCTGCTGCAACACGGCGTCGCGCATGCTTTGGTGGATACGGGTGAATTTGCACCTTTGGGCCTACCTGAAGCTGGGCGCGATTGGACCTTGGGCCTGGCCCACCCTCGCCACGCGGACGCGGTGCTGGGACGCCTGGCCATGCGGGGCCTGTGCATGGCCACCTCGGCCGATGACCAATGCGCTTTCAGCGCCGACCACCAGCACCACCATATCTTCGATCCAAGAACTGGGTATTCCCCGCCGGACATTGCCAGCGTTACCGTGCTGGCCCCGAGTTGTGTGATGGCAGACGCATTAACCAAGGTCATCTTTATGGCCGGCTTTGACCGCGCCATGACCGTGGCGCAGCGATGGGGCGTGCAAGCGGTAGTGCTGTCCAAGCAATCCCAATTGCGGCTCACGCCCGGCTTGAAATTGCTACAAGCCTAAAGCCACTTGCACTTTCGCACACTGATTCAACTTGGAACAGTGTGACAACTTGGCTCGTCAACACCAGGCAAAAAGCGGCCAAGCCCGGCCAAAACCAAGGGCTAACCCTGAGGCGAACTGCAAACCCCAAGGGTTTACCCCAAATGGCATGCAATTTGCGGAAAAGACAGCACGGGCGACCGGCTTTGTAACTCGCAAAGCCCTCCCGCAGACACTTGCTTCGGCCTTCGAAGAGGGTGATTTCCGGAAACGAATACAAGGAGACAACGCTGTGAAATTGAAATTACTAAGCCTGCTGATGGTGGTGGGGGCGGCGCAGGCATCGGCCCAGGTGACCGACGCCATGATTACCAACGCGGGCAACGACACCAGCTCCGTGCTGAGCTGGGGCATGGGCACGCAAGGCCAGCGCCACTCGACGCTGACCAACATCAACACCAGCAACGTCAGCAAGCTGGTTCCCGCCTGGACCATGTCCTTCGGTGGTGAAAAACAGCGAGGCCAAGAAAGCCAACCGCTGGTCTACAAAGGAAAAATGTTCGTTACCGCGTCTTACTCGCGCATTTTTGCGATTGACGTGAAGACCGGCGAAAAAATCTGGAAATACGAACACCGTCTTCCTGAAGGCATCATGCCTTGCTGCGACGTGGTCAACCGGGGCGCTGCCCTGTATGGCAACCTCGTGATCTTCGGCACTCTCGACGCCCAGTTGGTCGCCCTGGACCAAGACACCGGCAAGGTAGTCTGGCGCGAAAAGATTGACGACTACGCCGCGGGCTACAGCCAGACCGCTGCCCCCCTGATCGCAGAAGGCTTGCTGCTCACCGGCGTGTCCGGTGGCGAATTTGGCGTCGTCGGTCGTGTCGAGGCCCGTGACCCCAAAACCGGCAAGATGGTGTGGACACGCCCTGTGGTCGAAGGCCACATGGGCTACAAAGACGGCAAGGAAAACGGTATCTCCGGCACCACCAACGCCACCTGGCCTGGTGAAACCTGGAAAACCGGTGGCGCAGCCACCTGGTTGGGAGGCACCTACGACGCCAAGACTGGCCTGGCTTACTTCGGTACCGGCAACCCCGGCCCCTGGAACAGCCACGTGCGCAAGGGCGACAACCTGTACTCTGCTTCCACCGTGGCCATCGACGTCAAAACCGGCAAGATCGCTTGGCACTACCAAACCACGCCTAACGACGCATGGGACTACGACGGTGTGAACGAGTTCGTCACCTTTGACATGGACGGCAAGCGCATGGGCGCCAAGGCAGACCGCAATGGCTTCTTCTACGTGATTGACGCCACCACCGGTAAGCTGCAAAACGCCTTCCCCTTCGTCAAGGGCAATACCTGGGCCAAGAGCATTGACATCGCGTCCGGTCGACCCAACTTTGACCCAGCCAACCGCCCTGGAGACCCTTCAGCGGCGGGCGGCGACGGCACCAAAGGCACCACGGTTTTTGCTGCTCCAGGCTTCCTGGGTGGGAAAAACCAAATGCCTATGGCCTACAGCCCGAAAAGCAAGCTCTTCTATGTGCCCACCAACGAATGGGGCATGGACATCTGGAACGAGCCCATCAGCTACAAAAAGGGCGGCGCTTATCTGGGTGCGGGTTTCACCATCAGGCCCTTGTTTGACGACCACATTGGCTCCTTGCGCGCCTATGACCCCAAAACCGGCAAGATGGCTTGGGAGGTCAAAAACAACGCGCCTCTGTGGGGTGGTGTGCTGGCAACCGGTGGCGACCTGGTGTTCTGGGGTACGCCTGAAGGCTACCTGAAGGCGGCTGACGCAAAAACCGGCAAGGTGCTGTGGCAGTTCCAAACGGGTTCCGGCGTGGTTGCGCCTCCCATCACCTGGAACGATGGCGTAAACCAGTACGTGAGCGTGGTCTCCGGTTGGGGTGGCGCTGTACCCCTGTGGGGCGGAGATGTCGCCAAGAAGGTCAACTTCCTGGAACAAGGCGGCTCGGTGTGGACATTCAAACTAAGCCATTAATCCCCTCTTGACCTGAAATGCGGGAGGAACGTAGAACGCCGAGTTCGACTTCCTCCCCATTTTTTTGCCAAAAACCACCATGCGAAACATTCTCATTCTTCTTCTGCTGGGCTGGGCAGCCGCCGCAAACGCGGCCACCCCGCTCAGTGCTACCGATGCTGCGGCCGCCCATGAACTGGCCAAAAACAATGGCTGCCTTTCTTGCCACGCCCTGTCCGAAAAAATTGTCGGCCCGGCCTATGCCAAAGTGGCCGAGAAATACCGCGATGACAAAGACGCCGTGGCAACGCTCACGCATTCCGTCCAATACGGGTCCAAGGGCAAGTGGGGACGCATTCCCATGCCCCCGCACCCGTCCATGAACGTCGATGAAATCAAGACCCTGGCGCGTTGGGTACTCTCGATCGACAAATGATGCGATGCAAGCCGACCAGCGAAACCGGCCATTTACCTTAAGGTTTGGATCGATCCTTGTGCTTGCGCTCGGCGCCCTGGGCGCAGCGGCCCTACAGGCGCAAGACAGCGGCCGCAGCGACTGGCTGCGCAACCCGGCCATGGGCAATTACAAGGCCTATGCAGAATTCAAAATGGCGCACTATGGCGCGGCTCGCACGGTTTGGGAGACCTTGGCCGAAATTGGCAACGGCGACGCTCTCTTTAACCTGGCTTTATGAGGCCGGCCTGGGAGTAGGCCAGAGCCTGCCGGAGGCCGCGCGCCGGTTCGAGCTGGCAGCAAATGCCGGCCTGGCAGACGCCCAGTACGCAATGGCAGTGATGCTCCGCACCGGCAAGGGCCGCGCACATGACCCAGAAGCCAGCACGACTTGGCTGCGCAAAGCAGCAGCCCAAAACCACCCGGCATCTCGGGCGGCCTTGCAGTCGGCAATGGAGGCAGCGCAAGGCGCCAAAGAACCCTGAGGCCTAACGCCAGACATCTTCTGGCAATTGGTCTTTTTTGCGGTAAATCGTATTGCGTGACACACCCAGCATCTTGGCAGCCACCGACACATTGCCCCGAGTTGCACGCAAGGCTTGCCCCATGGTCTGCAAGGCCATGTCTTCAAGAGATGTGCTGTCGGCCAATGGCTTGGCTGCCACAGGCTCGACGGTTTGGGGCACCATGGCAGGGGGCGCTGCCAATTCCGTCGCCTCAGCCGGTGGTCTGAAAAACGATGCTCCCAATGCACCGGCTTCTTCCAGCTCCACAATGAATTCTTCTGGGAGATGCTCCATCTGGATCGATGGGTCATTGCCAGCCATAACCACTGCGGTACGCAGGAGATTGAAAAGCTGGCGCACATTGCCGGGCCAGGCGTAGCGCCGGAACAGCGCCATGACGTTGGCCGAAATCTCCAGTGGCTTGCCAGAGGGGCAAACACTGGCCAAAATCTTGCGCGTCACCACCTCAAGGTCCTGGCGGTCACGCAGCGCCGGCAGACGCACGGCCAAGCCGTAGAGTCGGTAGTACAAGTCTTCGCGGAACTCGCCGCGCGCGATCATTTCCTTGAGATTTTTGTTGGTGGCGCAAATCACGGCCACATCGACATCGACCTCTTTGCCAGAACCCAAAGGGCTGACTTTGCGCTCCTGCAACACCCGCAGCAAACGGGCCTGGAGGTTGCGTGGCATATCACCAATTTCGTCCAGAAACAGTGTGCCACCGTTGGCAAAAAGCACCTTACCCATCGCCCCTTTTCGGCGTGCGCCCGTGAATGCACCTTCCTCGTATCCAAACAACTCGGACTCAATCAAAGTCTCGGGAATCGAGGCACAGTTCACCGACACAAAATTATTGTTTGCTCTGGGTGAATCGTTGTGGATGGCCTGCGCCAGGAGGTCTTTGCCTGTGCCCGTTTCTCCAAAAATCATGACTGGAATGTCACTGCCCCGCACCCGGTGGAGCTTTTGTATGACCGCAGCGACTTGGGGGTCTCCCGTGTCGAGGTAGGACAAGCTCGAAAGCGCTACCTTGCGCTGCGCGGCATTCATTTTGGGAGCGGACTCTGGCTTGCGCGCCGGTTGGGCGGAGGGCTGCTGTGGGGCATCCGTTTCGCTGCCATTGCTCTGGAATGCGTCCAGGCGGCGAAATGACTTATGGTCACAGACGCAGCAAACCGTCACTCCGTTGTAGAGCACCAAGGTGGCGGCACGGCCCCCTGTTTGGCGCAGGCGGTCATAGAGCTGGGAAAGCGCACGACCGAAAAGCGATGAAAACGTGTGCGCAGCAAGCGCATTGGCGCTGAGCCCCAGCTGAAACTGCGCACTGCGATTGGCGGTCAAAAAGCGGCCATCAACCGAGAACACTGCAATCCCCTGCATCAGCGTGCCGATGAACTCTGGGCGCGCATGAAACCGCACGATCACATCGTCGGGAAAGATATCGAAAAACATTTGGTTTTCGATCATTTGCGCCGACATACGCGCCAAGGCCATGGTGTGCTGGTGGTAACTGCGTTGGTCGCCCGTCACGTCCAAGGCGCCCATCACCTTTTCATAAGGATCAATGATGGGAGTACACGAACACGTCAGAAAGCGGTTGGCCTGCAAGTAGTGCTGCGAACCATGAACCACCACCGGGCGCTTTTCAGCCAAAGCCGTCCCAATCGCATTGGTGCCCTTGCTTTTTTCAGACCAATCCACACCGGGGCGCAAGGCGACGCGCGACGCCTTCTCAAGAAAATCGGCATCGCCCAAGGAGTGCAAGATCATGCCGCTGCGGGCCGTGAGCAACACCATGCTGTGGGTGTTAGCGATCTGATGGAAAAGGGTCTCCATGACCGGCGCCGCGTGCTGGTACAAAAATCGGCTTTCCTCTAACGCCGCGTTCATCATGCCAATGGCCACGCTAGAAAAGTCAGGAATGTCGTTTTCCCCTACGCCATAGGAATAGGACCGGTCACGTGATGCAAGGATCAGTGATTCGTGCTCCTCACTATGCAGCAGGGGACTGTTGATGGGGCTCGGTGCCAGCACGCCGAAAGCGGCTGCACTAGATTCATTCATGGTGTCTCCGTCTTCCACATCCAACCAATGCGAGGGTGATGCTTCATCCACAGTTGAAACCATGGAAAAGGGCCCACCCGGTTGATTGCCGTGGATTGTTGTATCGGCGCTTTTCAAAATTATGCTCCATTTTATTACAAAACAGAGAGCTGCGCAAGATACAGGCCAGCATTTCTGCGGCCGCCTGCGCCAATTTGTGACAGTAAATCACCCACTGCGGGCCCAGACCCGTTCTAAAGCACGGGTTTTCCCTAGTGATTTAGACCTGCCGTACTGGCTCGAAATTTGCAAAGTACCCAGTACAAAATATTCTCATTGAGGCTTGCATGATTCCGAAATTCAAATTGCGTTCCGTCACGAACTGGGTCACCGCTGCAGCGGTGGCAGGTCTTTCATTGGCCAGCATCGTGGCGATGGCGCACGGTGATGTCGTACCCCAGTCGGTGGACACCCACACGCTGCCGCAACTCGGACCCAAGTGGCTTGATGCCAACCCCTACTCCACCGGTCCTGCACATGACGAAGCACTTCGCATCGGCAAATCGGCATACAACCAAAACTGTGCGCGCTGCCATGGGCTTGAAGCGATTTCCGGTGGAATCTCGCCCGACTTGCGCAAGCTCGACAACGACTGCTCGGACATGGCGGATCGCGCAAAAAAAGACGCCTGTTACGCCGAAATTCAGGAGTACTTCGTCTCCACCGTGCGCCGGGGTCGGGCACGGGACGGCCGGGTTTACATGCCACCCTTTGAGGGGATCCTGACCCAGGAAGCCATGTGGTCCATCAAGACCTATCTGGAAACGCGGCGTGAGTCGCAATAGCATTTCCCCAGTTGCCCCAAATGGAGTTCCGCTTGATACCCTCACAACACAAACCCCGCGCTGGCGTTTTGCAGCGCCGCACTTTCTTAAGTGCGGCGTTACCAGGAATGCTCCTGGCGAGTTCGCTGAGCCATGCGCAGGAACCTACGGCAATGGAAAAAATCCGTTCCCGAGGTCTCTTGAAAATTGCCCTGTACAAGGACAATGCGCCCTACTCTGATGGCAGCGCGTCGAAGATGCACGGCGTCGACGTCACAGTAGCCGAAGCGCTCGCGCGTGAAATGGGACTTGGCACCAGCTTTTTACCCTTTGATGCCGGCGAGAACATGGGCGACGACTTGCGCAACATGGTGTGGAAAGGCCACTACCTGGGCTACGGCCCGGCCGACGTCATGCTGCACGTTCCTGTGGACAAATACTTCATGCAGGAAAACCGCCAGGCCTTTATCTTCGGCCCCTATGCACGCGAGCACCTTGTGGTGTTTCACAACCAAAAAAAAATCGCCCAGGTCTACAACCCAGAGGACCTGGCCGATGCCCGCATGGCGGTGGAGCGAGGAACGGGTGCGGCCAGCGCATTGATGGGCTACAAAGGTGGATTGCTGCGCAATAAGGTTTCGATCTTCAAGGACGGAATCGTGGCGGCGCAAAGCGTTATCAAGGGCGATCACGACGGCGCCTTTGTGTCGCTGGCCCAGGCGGAAGCGGCTGTATTTGCGGCAGGTCTTGCACGCAGCGACTGGAGCTTTTCAAAAATGGTGCTTCCTGGCGTGCCTCCCACGGGCTGGCCCCTGGGAATGGCGGTCAAAGCGGACAACAAGGAACTGGCCGCCCTGCTGGACAAAGCCATGGACGCACTGCGCAGCCGGGGCGATTTGCTGAAAATCTACCAGTCCCACGGACTGACATTGGCTGCGCCCTGAAACTCAGCCGGTCACCTGCGGCGTGGGCTTAGACACACGTCCAAGCCCATCGGGGACCTCGCCGAAAATCAGCAAAGTGGGCTAGGACCTCAGTTCGAGAGTATCGAGTGCGGCTCACGCCCCACCGGGACGGTACGCAGCGGCTTGCGGCTGGCGGTGTCGATGATGGTCATGTCGTCCGACAGGCCGTTGGCCACAAAAAGGCGGCTGCCGTCGGCGCTGAGCGACAAGCCCCACGCCCGTTTGCCGACCAAGGCCAGGCCGCGCAGCTTGCGGGTCGCAACATCAATTTCTGCCACATGGTTGGCGCGACCCAGGGCCACCCAGACGGTCTTGCCGTCCGGGGTCATCAGCATGCCCACCGGGGTGATGTCGGCGGCGCGCATACCGGTCACCTGCAGCTTGATGGTTTCTTTGAGCTTCATGGCCGGAACTTCCAGCACGCTGATGCTCGAACCCAGTTCATTCGTGACCCATAGTTCACCCATGTCGGGCGAGATCGCAAAGCGGCGTGGACGCATGCCGGTTTTTACCCGCCCAATGGCTTTGCGCTTGGCCACGTCGATGCCGTAAACGGCATTGGCGACTTCAGATGTGACATACACATACTTGCCGTCTGCAGTGGCCAATACGCCTTCGGGTTCGGCGCCGGTTTTGACCGAAAACACCGGCTTCTTGCTAGCCAGATCGTAGGCCGCTAGTTGGCTGTCGTCTTCAATGGACACGTAGGCGGTTTTGCCATCGGGTGACAGCGCAAAAATCTCCGGACTTTCGCCAGTGGGCAGGCTATCGATGAGCGCCCCGGCCTTAACGTCCACCACCCCAATTTGGTCGCTGTCACCGCAAGCCACCATGATGCGTTGGCCACCCTGAGCCCACGCCATGTGGCGCGGTCGCTTGCACACAGCGATGGCGCGGATGAACTTGCCCTCGTTGTCGAGTTGCTGGATGGCATTGTCCTTTTCGCTGCTGACAAAGATGTCAGCCTGGGCCAGGGAGGCGGTCAAGGCGGCAAAGCAGGCCAGAACCAGAGAACGCATGGGGTGGCAAGGGGGTGTCATGGTTTTTCTCAATTCGCTGGTTGAACTTGGGGCAAAGCCGCAACGCCTTGCCTGCATGGTAACCAGAGCAAATTGGGTGCCACTGGGACACGGACAAGGGTTTGTCCGAATAAGCCGTGATGGGGCTGCCCCGCGCACCACAGCCAGACCTTGGGTTTTAGTCGTCTGCATGCGGCGGCGCGGTTTTTGCAAGTCTCCTTGCATGTTCCACAATGCAACAATGTGTCACGAGACCCCACACGCACGCAATCCCAACGCCGATCCACGGCTGGATATTCCCCATGACCAATGAACCCCAACCCCCGGCTCTCCAAGCCCAGGGACTTCGTAAGGCCTATGGCAATAAAGTCGCGCTGCAGTCCGTGAGCCTGACCTTGCAACGCGGCGAATTTGTCGCACTGCTGGGGCCCAATGGCGCAGGTAAGTCCACCTTGATCCAGATTTTGAGCGGCCTGTTTGTGCCGGACCAGGGTGACCTGTGGGTGCTCGGGCACGATATTCGGCGCCATGCCTCGCGTGCACTGGCGCAACTCGGCGTGGTGTTTCAGCAGTCTTCACTCGACTTGGATTTGTCGGTGCAGGCCAATTTGCTGTTTCATACCGACTTGCATGGTTTGCCGCGCGCCCTGGCCCGGGAACGAATCGAGCAAGGTCTGGCGCAACACGGCCTGCGAGCGCAGGCCAAGGAGGCCGTGCGCTCGCTGTCCGGGGGCAACCGGCGCAAGGTCGAACTCATCCGCGCCTTGTTGCACAAGCCCCGCTTTTTGCTCATGGACGAGGCGACCGTGGGTCTGGACCCGGCCTCGCGCCAAGACCTGATGCGCTCGGTGGAAGCACTGGCCCGCAGCGGCGAAGTCGCTGTGCTGTGGACCACCCATCTGGTGGAAGAAGTGGTTAACGCGCACCGCCTGGTGATACTGAACCACGGTGCGATTGTTTATGACGGCACCCCGACCGACCTGCGCCAGCGCAACGACGGCCTGAGCCTAGAAGAGGCCTTTTTGGCCCAATGCCGCAAAGCGGCGCCAGCCAAAGCGTGAAAGCTCAGTGACCCATTGCCACAGGCGGATCGGAGCGGCCTAGCCTTCCTTCGAGCAAATAGGGGTGCTCGTCGAGCAAGGCTTGCTGCAAGGCCAGGACGGCCGCTGAAGCCAGGCCACCGGATCGCCTTGTGGGCACCTCATAGTCCAGCACTATGCGGCTCGGCCCCATGGATAGAAACAGCACCCGATCTGCCAGCGCCAGGGCCTCGGGCAGGCTGTGGGTCACAAACACCACGGTGGGGCGAGATTGCTGCCACAAGTCCATGAGCAGCGTACGCAATTGCTGCGCCGTAGGCACATCGAGTGACTGGAACGGTTCGTCCATCAGAAGCAGATCAGGCTCCACAATAAAAGCGCGCAGCAAGGCCACCCGCCGCTGCATGCCACCACTGAGCTGTCCGGGAAAACGCTCTGCGCAATCGTGCAGACTCACGCTGGCCAGCAGCGCCTTGAGCTGCGCCTCCGTGAGCGCTGGCGCCACCAGCCGGAGGTTACGGGTCACGGTCAGCCAAGGCATGAGCCGGGGCTCCTGAAACACCAGCGCCGTGCGCACCGCTGGCGCGGCATCCACCACGCCGCTGAAATCACGCTCCAGACCACTAATGACTTTGAGCAGCGTCGTCTTGCCCGCGCCCGAGGGGCCAACGATGGCGACAAACTCGCCCGCTTCCACACTGAAATGCAGGTCCCGCAGTACCGATGGACCCGCATTAAAGCTTTTGTTTTGAATGCGAACGGACAAGGCACTCATGCGCGCCACCGGTTCAAATGCGCTTCAAGGGGCCGCAGACAGGCCGCTTCGAGCAGGAAGATAAGCGCTGAAAACGCCAGCGCATAGGCCAGGATGCTGCTGATGTCGAAGAAATGAAAGAAGCTGCCGATCTGGAAGCCCACCCCATCGCTGCGCCCCAGCAATTCAACCACCAGCACGATTTTCCAGATCAGGGCCAAACCGTTGCGCGCCGCACTAAAAAGGTAGGGGGTGAGCTGCGGCAGGTAGACCCGCAGCAGCGTGTCCCGGCGAGACAAACGGTAAACCTGCGCCACTTCCATCAGGCCCTGATCGATGGCCCGCGCGCCTTCGCGCAGCGTCACTGCGACCATGGGCACCTTGTTGATCACCACGGCCAAAATCGCTGCGGTTTCGTTCAGACCAAACCAGATGTAGCACAGGATGGTGGTAACCAGCGCTGGAATATTGAGCGCCAGGATGAGCAGCCCGTCCAACGTTTGGTCCACGCGGCGAGACCGCCCCATCAGAATGCCTAGCGCCACCCCCACCAGCATGGACAGGACAAAACTCAGCGCCACCCGCTGCAAGGTGCGGCCCAGGTGAAACAGCAAGTCGCCGCTTTGTATTTCGTGCCACAGGGCGAGCAAGACGCTGCTGGGCGCAGGCAAGGCTTTGCTTTGCAGTCCCATGGCGGCAAGCTGCCAGACCACGGCCAGCAGCAGCAACGGCGCAGCGCGCAACCACGCTGCGCCGTCCGTCCTGAAAACAGGCCTTACTTCTTCCCGCATGTCGGCCCTTTGAAGCCTGGCCAAAAAGTGCCCGGTGCCAGCGATGTTGATTTGCCCACCAGCTTGTCACCGCCGACTTCTGCAAGCACGCGGTAGGCGGAAGCGACCGTGGCCACCGCATCGGCTTCAATGCAGTGTGGGATACCGCTGCGATAGCCATTGCGCAGGGCGATAAATGTGGCATCGTCCTCTGCGCGCATCAGGGGGCGCAGCCGCTCCCATTCTTCGTCCGAGCGGGCCATGAGCGACTTGGCTTCTAGGGATGCTGAAAAGAAGCGATCCAGCGCCGCAGGGTTACGGGTAGCCCAGTCGTCGCGAAAAACCCAACCAACCATGGGAATGGGCCTGTCGATGCCCAAGCCCGCCAGAATCTCAGGCAAACGGATGAGCGGCCGCATGCCCCGCGCCTCCAGGCGGGCGTCATAGTGCCAAAGGTTGAGTGCTGCGTCCACCTGTGCGCTGGCCACCAGTTCGTTGAGCAAGGGCGGCGCAGCAAACACCGGGCGCGCGGCCTTTGTCAGGTCGATACTGTGCTTTTTGCTCGCATAAGCCCGCAGCAACAGCCAGACCTTGTCATGAGGACCGCCTGAAATGCCAATGCTGCGGCCCTGAAGGTCGGCAACCGAGTGCATGCCGCTGTCGGGCTTGACCATGATGGAGCCTACCGCGTTGGAATACGGGACAAAGGTGTACGGATTGCCTTCGGCGCGCTGGCGGCTCACCCAGATCCAGTCGGAGACGATCACATCGACCGCGCCGCCCTGCAAGGCCACGGTCGATGCGTCTCCCGAGGCCAGCGGAATGACCTTTAAGGTGAATCCGTATTTTTTGGTCAGGTTGCGCGCCTCCATCACATCAAGCTCCCAGTTCACTGTGCCAAATTTGAGCACTCCCACCCGGACCGTGGGCGCGATTTCTTCAGCAGCCATGGAAAGGGATGCCCACGCCAGCAGACCTGGCAGCATGAACAGGCGCAAAGCCTGCAAAACCAAGGGTTTCCACCGGCAAATAGCAGCTATCAAATGAATCCTCATGCCTCAATCACTGCAATAGGCGTGCCACAGCGCAATCGGTCACCGTCGGCGACAAGGCGCCGGGCTTGGCATCAGTCAATGACCAGATGGTCAATCCAGCGCGCGCCGGGGCTCACATCATCGCGCAAGTCGGGGGAGTAAGGGGGGATATCGGGCGTGGCTGAGGGCGCACTGATGTGGTTCAGGTCAATAGCCTGCGCATGGCCGACCAAACTCCCCGTCTGCCATTCCAATCGATAGTAGCTGCCGTTCCACAGCTTGGCACCAAAGTCGCGGGGCTGCTTGTACAAGAACAAAAGGCTGTGTTCCAGCCAGACTAGATTGCCGTCAGTGATGGTCTGGGGATTGCGGTACGGATAGGCAACATGACAGCTAATCTCAACCGCGCTTTCCAGGCACTTGAACTCCTTCATCGACAAAAAATGGTCTGTAAAGCGCGCGCTGTCCATCGTCAACTTGAATGCCACCTTATGCCGATCCACCGGAGTGAACTGGACGGTGGCAATAGGAACGCGGCTGCCATCGCGCATTACCGCAAGCACCGTCTTGCTCCCTTGCAAGACCCCTTCTTGCGCGCAGGCGCGCCCCAATTGCCCAAAAAACAGGGCCAAAGCCACAGCCCACGTCGCAAAGTTGCACGCAGCGGAGAAAAAACGGTAAGGGTTCAGAACCGCACTCCTAGTACCAGCCACAGACTGCGCAGATCGCCGATGGGAGGCGCGCCGGGAATCCTTTTGCCAGCCGCCACTGGCGTGGCGGCGGCGCTGTTTAAGCCACGTACCAAACCATAGCTGCTTTGGTACGTGGCATCAATCAACGGGCTATGGAATCACACAAGCGCAAAACTGAATTTAAGCATTGCAAAAAGCCTGGGGGTTCCCCCAGGCCCTGGTTTATCTAGGCCGATGCGTCAGTCGGCTTCTTGCTTTGTCATTGCTGCGCCCCAACGGGCTGAAAGCATGCCGAATACTGCGCCAACAACGAGCGACAGCGAAACCACCACGACGGAATTTTTGAGACTTGGCGACAACAGCACTTCCAGTTTGAGTACATCGGGTGTCTGCAGCAAATAGGCAAAGCTAGACGCAAAGCCAAATACGGTCGCTGGGATGGTCGCCAATGCGGGGAAGTTGGCCGCGAGTACCACCACCACAATGCCCAGGCCCACCGCAATTGCCGCCCATACTGGCAAGCCCAAAGCACCGGCGAGGGGAATAGATAATATGGTCACGGCGACGACCCACGCCACAAGCGCGCCAAAGATTCCGCAGACGATCAGTTTCTGAAGTGCAGCAGTGTCCGCACCGAGCGCAAAAAAAGCACCCCAGGCCACAAATGCGGCCCAGATGAGGTAGACACCGCTGAGCGGGCCGAGCGCAAGAAAAGTCGCTAAGGCGCCCAACACCGAGATGCTGATCGCAAGTGCATTCAAATTTTTCATAATAGTCTCCTGTTTGTGGTTTGGTTGAACTTTCCATGAGGCAGATGTCGACCACGCCCGCTGCTTTTCCAAGATCGACCCTCAAGCGATCGAACTTAGAAATGCAGCGTCCCAATATGGAACAACGTTTTCAGCTTGTGGAACAAATTGTGTGGTTGACTTCGGCATCAACGCTTGATCAGCAATTTTCAGGCCCAGAAATCGGTCCGGCGCTTTCTGTATGGGCGCACATTTGATGAGAGCATGTGCTCAGAGCTTCTTGGGTTGAAGTGAAAATTGAACGGCTGCAGTCTGGGAATTTGATGGACCGCTTTAGCCTATCGCGGTCCTAGTGCAAGATTCTCCGGTTTATCCGCGCTAGCTGTTCAGGCTGATTGAATATTGACCCACCCTGCCGATTCAATATTGACCCAGGACGGATAGTTGCTTTTGCATTGGGCAACTGTGGATAAGTTTACCCATTAAAGGGTTTCAGGGTCTCCTTTTCTTGGTTGTTGCCGCCAGGGCAATGGAGTGAAGGGCGTAGCCCGTAACGCAATTGCCCTGGCTTGCCCGACTTTCAGAACGGGTCCTCCTCACCAGCGGCTTTGCTTGCCTTGCGTGTTTGCTCCCGGTCTTTGATCCGGGTCTTGGCCGCCATGCTGCTGTGCTGAAACCGGTATGACTCATTGCCGGTCTCCACGATGTGGCAGTGGTGCGTAAGCCGGTCCAAGAGCGCTGTTGTCATCTTTGCATCGACAAACACGCTGGACCACTCCGAGAAACTCAGGTTGGTGGTGATCACCACGCTGGTGTGCTCGTACAGTGTGGACAGCAAATGAAACAACAAGGCACCACCGGCCTGGCTAAACGGCAGATACCCGAGTTCATCAAGAATGACCAGGTCTGTTCGTAGCAATGATTGCGCGATCCGACCGGGCTTTCCCTGCGCCTTCTCCTGCTCCAGCAGGTTCACCAGATCCACCGTGGAATGGAAGCGCACCCGCTTTCCATGCAGGGTAATACCCGCCACTCCCAAAGCCGTGGCCAGGTGCGTCTTACCCGTGCCAGGCCCGCCGATGAGCACCACATTCTGTGCCGTATCGGTGAAGTCCAGTTTGGCCAACTGTTTGATCAATCCCGCATCCACCTTGGACAGACTGAAGTCAAAGCCCGCAAGGTCGCGGTGAATCGGGAAACGCGCAGCCTTCATCTGGTGGCTTATCGAGCGCATCCCACGGTCGGTGTGCTCGGCTTGCAGAAGGTGCTCAATCAGCCATTTGCTTGCCGCCACACCGGTGTCACCCAGGGTCACCAAATCCGTCCAAGCGCCCGCCATGCCGTTGAGCCGCAGCTCCTTGAGCTCCTTTGGGATGTCATGCTGCATGGTCAAGCTCCGTTTGCACGCGCAGGCTGTCGTAGCGGCTGGTATTGGCCAGCGGCGCCTCGGACAACTCCAAAGGCGTCTCTACGCAGTCGGGGCTGGGCTTTGCGCTCAGTCGGGCTAGTACATTGAGAACGTGCTCGGCACTCAGGGCCCCGGACTCCACCACCAACTCCACGGCCACCAGCACCGCCTCCAGTCCGGCTTTGGGTACGCAAGACAGCACCTGCGCCATCACCCGGTCGCCACCCTCCCTTCGCAGCAAGCCTTGGCGCAGGCGCTGCAGCGGCACCGGTATGTCTGCAAACGGCGCACCGTTTCGCAGAGCACCGGGCTTGCGCTGCACCAGTTCAATGTAATGCTGCCAGTCGTAGTTGACGTGCCCCTCATCAGACAGGCGTTCATGGCTTGCCACGATGGCGCCATCGATGGCTACCTC
>CAIYQF010000117.1 GCA_903928325.1 uncultured beta proteobacterium
TCGCGTTTGTGGTGTCCAACGTGTGGGCAGCCACGCCGCCCGGCCAGCGTGGTGTGTGGCGGCTTGTGGCTGCTGCGGCTGAGGGCGCACCGCGACTAGCCGAGTTTGTCAGGTGCGTGGGCTGGGGCCGAGACTCACAGAGCATGCACGGCTGTTGGCTCCCGCACTGCAGCGGCCTTTGCCAGGGCTCTGGCACTCAGGCTGCAGCCCCCCGGTTCGGGCAGTGCGCCTTGTTGCAGGTGGCGTACAGGCTAAGCGCGTGGTCGGTGATGGTGAAGCCCTTGGCTTTGGCCACGGCTTGTTGGCGGATTTCGATTTCGGGGTCGTAAAACTCTTCTACCTGGCCGCAGTCCAGGCAGACGATGTGGTCATGGTGTTGGCCAACGTCAAGCTCATAGACTGACTTGCCGCCTTCAAACTGGCTGCGGTTCAAAATGCCGGCCTGCTCAAACTGCGTCAGCACGCGGTAGACGGTGGCCAAGCCCACGTCCGAGCGCTCTTGCAGCAGCACCCGAAACACGTCTTCGGCCGACATGTGGCGCTGGGTGTTGCGCTGGAACACCTCCAAAATTTTCAGCCGTGGGATGGTGGCTTTTAGCCCAGTGCTTTTGAGTTCGTCAAGGGTGGACATGGCGCAGGGGCTCCAGGGGGCGGGGCTACAATGCCGCGATCTTACTGCCGCGCTTGTATCCATGACGTATCTCCCCTCCCGTTGCCGCTGTGCTGCCCAGCTGAGTCTGGTTTTTGCGGCGCTGGCGTCGGTTGTGGCCTTAGGGGGCTGCAGCAGCTTGGACCGCGTCAGCGCCACAGTGGCCGGCGTGGTCAACCCTTACAGCATCGAGATCGTGCAAGGCAATGTTGTCACCCGCGAGCAGCTTGCCGCCTTGCCCATGGGGGCGCCACGCGCGCAGGTGCAGGCCATTTTGGGCACGCCTTTGCTGATGAGCCCCTTTCACGCCCAGCGCTGGGACTACGCCTTCACCATCAAGCGCCAGGGCATGGCGCCCCAGTCGCGCCACGTGACCGTGTTGTTTAACGGCGACCGCCTCGAAAGCGTAGAGGCCGATGCGCTGCCCAGCGAGGCCGATTTTGTGGGCAGCCTGCGCCCGCCCGCGGACCTGCCGCCGGCCAAACCCCTAGAGGCCAGCCCCGAGGCCTTGGCCAAATACCCGCCACCCACGCCCGTGCCCGCGCGCCCGGTGCCCCTGCCCGCTGGCGCGGTGACGTATCCGCCGCTGGAGCCCTTGGCCAAGTAAATAGGGTCGGGATCGCCACTTTTTCTGTTTGGGGAGCGCCAGTATGTTGCACAAAATTGCCGTTGCCGGGGCGTCGGGCCGCATGGGTCAGATGCTGGTTGATGCCGTGCGCAGCGCAGACGACTGCGTGCTGACCGGTGCGTTGGACCTGGCGGGCAGCCCGGCCATAGGCCATGACGCCGGCGCATTTGCTGGCCAAACGACCGGTGTGACCATTACCGCCGATCCGCGCGCGGGCCTGCACAGCAGCCAGGTGCTGATCGACTTCACCCGCCCCGAGGGCACCATGGCGCACCTGCAGGTGTGCCGCGCCCTGGGCGTGGGCCTGGTGATTGGAACCACCGGCTTTAGCGAAGCGCAAAAGGCCGAGATTGCCGAGGCCGCGAAGCACATCCCCATCATGATGGCGCCCAATATGAGCGTGGGCGTGAACGTGACCTTGAAGCTGCTGGAAATGGCGGCCAAGGCTTTGTCCACCGGCTACGACATTGAAATCATCGAAGCCCACCACCGCCACAAGGTGGACGCGCCCTCGGGCACGGCGCTGAAAATGGGCGAGGTGATCGCCAGCGCGCTGGGGCGCGACCTGAAAGACTGCGCCGTTTACGCCCGCGAAGGCGTGACTGGCGAGCGCGACCCGTCCAGCATTGGCTTTGCCACCATCCGCGGTGGGGACATTGTGGGCGACCACACGGTGCTGTTTGCGGGCACGGGCGAGCGTATTGAGATCAGCCACAAGTCCTCTAGCCGTGCCACCTACGCCCAGGGCAGCTTGCGGGCGGTGCGCTTTTTGGCGGGCCAGACCAACGGCTTGTTTGACATGTTTGACGTCCTGGGGCTGAAATGAACCCGCTGGGCCCTTTGGTGGCCCTGTTTCAGGGCGACACGGTGCACAACACGGTGGCCGTGCTGCTGCTGCTGATGTCGGTGGCTAGCTGGCTGGTCATTGGCTGGAAAACCCAGCTCCTGCGCCGCGCCGGGGTGGACGTGGCGCGCAGCGTGGCCGCTTTTTGGCAGGCCGAAAGCCTGGAGCAGGCGGTGCGTGCCTTGCACGCCTTTGACCGCAGCGCCTTGGTGCTGCCCTTGGTTCTGGCCGTGCAGGCCCAAGTCGCCCCCGCCGGCGCCGTGCGCAGCCTGGGCGGCGCGGGTGATGTGGCGGCCCAGCTCACACGGGTGCTGCGCCACGCCTTGCACGCCAGCCTGCGTCGGCTCCAGTGGGGCCAGGTGCTGCTGGCCACCGTGGGCGCAGTGGCGCCATTTGTGGGCTTGCTGGGCACGGTGTGGGGCATTTACCACGCGCTCATCACCATAGCCAGCGCGGGCCAGGTCAGTATCGACAAAATTGCCGGGCCGGTGGGCGAGGCGCTGATCATGACCGCCGCCGGGCTGGCAGTGGCCATCCCAGCGGTGCTGGGTTACAACATTTTGGGCCGCCTGGTTGCCCGCATCGAGGCCGACTTGGACGGCTTTGCGCGCGACGTGCGCGAGCTGCTGGTGGCACAAGCGGACCACGGCGGTGCGGACGCCGCGCCGTCCAAGGACTGAACCGCCATGTCCTTTGGTCGCATGGAACGCACGCCGGGCAACGCGCCCATGGGCGAGATCAATATGACGCCACTGATCGACGTGATGCTGGTGCTGTTGGTGATTTTTATCATCACCGCGCCGCTTATGGTAAGCGCCGTGCGGGTCGATTTGCCCCAGGCCAGCGCCGCGCCGGTGGCCGACGCCGCCAGCCCAACACTGAAAGTGGCCATTGACAAGGCCGGGCTGGTTTACTTGCGCGACAAGCCGCTGGCCGCAGCGGCGCTGGAGACGGCCTTGCGCGAAGCGGCCACGCGTGACGCCGCGACCGAGGTGCAACTGCGCGCCGACACCGACGTGCCCTACGGCCGGGTGGTCGAATTCATGGCGCTGGCCAATCGCGCGGGCCTGAGCCGGGTGGGCTTTGTGGCCCAAGTGCCAAAGTAAGGCGCGACTGCCCGTCCATACAGCGAAGGCAATGCGGTTTGGCGGTGGGTGCACCGCCTAAAATGGGCCGGATTCCCAACAAGTTCCCCCATGCAAGACAAGTACCAACACACCGCCATTGAGCAAGCCGCCCGCGAGCACTGGGCCCAGCCCCTGTGGAACGGCCACGAGGCCTACCGGGTGACCGAAGACCCGTCCAAGCCCAAGTTCTACGCCTGCTCCATGCTGCCCTACCCCAGCGGCAAGCTGCACATGGGCCATGTGCGCAACTACACCATCAACGACATGCTGGCGCGCTACCTGCGCATGAACGGCCACAACGTGCTCATGCCCATGGGCTGGGACGCTTTTGGCCTGCCCGCTGAAAACGCCGCGCTCAAAAACGGCGTGCCCCCGGCCAAGTGGACTTTCGAAAACATTGCCCACATGAAGCAGCAAATGCTGGCCATGGGTTTGGCCATCGACTGGAGCCGCGAAGTGGCTACCTGCGAGCCCACGTACTACAAATGGAACCAGTGGCTGTTTTTGAAGATGCTCGAAAAGGGCATTGCCTACCGCAAAACCCAGGTCGTCAACTGGGACCCGGTGGACCAGACGGTGCTGGCCAACGAGCAAGTCATAGACGGGCGCGGCTGGCGTACCGGCGCGCTTGTGGAAAAACGCGAGATTCCGGGTTACTACCTCAAAATCACCGACTACGCTGAAGAGCTGCTGGAGCACGTCAAAACCGGTCTGCCGGGCTGGCCCGAGCGCGTCAAGCTGATGCAGGAAAACTGGATTGGCAAGAGCGAGGGCGTGCGCTTTGCGTTTCCGCATGACATTAAAGACGCCGCAGGCGCGCTGATTGGCGAAGGCCGCATGTACGTGTTCACCACCCGGGTGGACACCATCATGGGCGTGACCTTTTGCGCAGTAGCCCCAGAGCACCCCTTGGCGGCGCACGCCGCAGCCACCAACCCTGCGCTTGCTGCCTTTATTGAAGAATGCCAAAAAGGCGGCACCACCGAGGCCGA
>CAIYQF010000118.1 GCA_903928325.1 uncultured beta proteobacterium
GCCGGCTTTGCCTGCGGGCTCGCTACGGGTCGCTTGCAACACGCTTTGCCAAGCCGCCAAAAAGCGCTGCAAGGCCGCGCGCGACGGGCTTTCCACCAGCATTTGGGCGCGTTCGATGTTGGCCACGCGCTGGACCGCCATCGGCACTGCGGCGTACAGGCTGACCTGCGCCAGGGTCTCGGCCCAGCCTTCCCACTGCGCCATGTCGGCGCTCGCGTTGGCGCTGGCTGCGTTTAAAAACGCCTGTGCCGCCTCTTGACTGCGGGCTTCGGCCCGCACCAGCGCCTGAAAGCTAAATGGCGGCATGGCGGCTTGCTCGCGTTCAACCAATTGGCTTTGTGCAAAGGCGGGGTAGTCGTAGTTTTTCAGTGCCGCGTAAAGCGGGTGCAGGGGCTGGAAGGTTTGGATCCAGACCTCGCTGTGCTGGCCCAGGCGTGCGTCGCGCCCAGCGCGTCCGGCGGCCTGCATTAGCAGGCTAAATAGGCGCTCGGGTGCACGAAAGTCGCTGGAAAACAGGGCGCCGTCGGGGTTGACGGCCGCCACCAGGGTGATGCGGCGAAAGTCGTGCCCTTTGGCGATCATTTGCGTGCCCACCAGCACGTCCACATCGCCGGCATGCACCGCTGCCAATTGGGTTTGCAGCGTGCCTTTGAGGCGCGTGGTGTCGGCGTCGATGCGGGCCAGCCGAATCGGCTCGCCCAGCGGGAATTCGGCGCATACGGTTCCGGGGCGGCGCACGTCCGAGAGTAAGTCCGCCAACACCTCTTCGATTTGCTCGGTGCCCCGGCCAATCGGCGCAATATCCGGGTTGCCACAGTCCGGGCAGGCGCGCGCCACCCGATCGGTAAAGCCACAGTGGTGGCAGCGCAAGCTGCGGTCAATTTTGTGGAACACGCGGTAGGCGCTGCAGTGCGGGCACGCACTCTTCCAGCCACAGTCTGCGCAGTGCAGCACCGGAGCGTAGCCGCGGCGGTTCAAAAACACCATGCACTGCTCGCCACGCAACACGCGCTCCTTGATGGCTTGGATCAGGGGAAGCGAAAAAATGGCGTTGCGGGCCTGGTGGTTCATGTCCACGCGGCGCACCTTGGGCAGTTCGTGTGCAGCGCTGCCAATGCGGCTGGGCATGTGCAGGCGCAGGTAGCGCCCGCCCTGGTCAGCGGGCCGGCTCAGGTACCAGCTCTCCAGCGACGGCGTGGCCGACCCGAGCACGACTCTGGCCTGTTCAAGCTTGGCCCGGTAAATGGCCAAATCGCGCGCCGAGTAGCGCGCGCCCTCGCCACTTTTGTAGCTGGGGTCGTGTTCTTCGTCGACGACGATGAGCGCCAGGCGAGGGATCGAGGCAAACACCGCCATGCGCGTGCCCAACACGATGCGTGCGCGGCCCTCGTGGGCGGCCAGCCAGGCGCCCAGACGCTGCGGGTTGGTCATGCCGCTGTGCAGGCTGACAAGGGCTTTGGCACCAAAACGTGGGCCAAAGCGCTCCTGAAACCGCGCCTCGAGCTGGGGTGTGAGGTTGATTTCAGGGACCATGACCAAGGCCTGTGCCGTCGGGTCCTTCTCCAGCAGGGCTTGCACCGACTGCAAATAGACCTCGGTTTTTCCGCTGCCGGTGGCACCAAACAGCAAAAATGGCCCCGACTGCTCTTGAATCTGCGCCACGGCGTGGCTTTGTTCGGGTGTGAGCGTGGGCTCCTTGGCGTTTGGCGCCAGGCCCGGTGGGGCTGCTTTTTCGACCGCACGCGCCTGACGTGCAAGGCGCCGTTGCATTTGCAGCGGCGAGAGCTCGCGCAACTGGGGTGGCAACGCCGCCAAGGCCACCTCGCCCAGTGAACGCTGGTAATACTGCGCCGCAAAGCGCACCAGCTGCTGCCATTGCGGACTCAACGGCGCGATGGTGTCCATCACGCCGACCACGTCGCGCAGTTTGCCCACGTCCAGCTCACCCGTGCCCTCCTCCGCGTCCTTGTGCCATACCACGCCCAAGGTTTCGCGCGCCCCCAGCGGCACGCGCACCAGCGTCCCCGGCGCCAGCGGCGATGGGTGGCGGTAGGTCAGCACCGAGCCCAGCGCGGAATGCGCGGGGGTATGCACGAGAACGCTCAGCCAGGTAGTCATGGAGCCTCTATTGTCGGTGGACGGGCCTGTCACTCAATCCGCACAGAGGCGATCGAAAGGGCGGGCGGTGAAAGGGCCGGCATTGGCGGCGGATGTAGATCTGCTGGGATAAAAAAGTCCGCTAAGTCCTTGATCTGTAATGGGGCTCAGGATTGCCCCCAGATTCTGTGGATAACTTTGTTGATATGCCTTCCCTGCAAACGGCTTCCGCTGGCAAAGCCCCCTAATTTTCGGTTTGCTTAGAAATTGAGCAAAATTTAAATTCGTTAAAAATCAATGACTTGCGTACGCTCCTGGATATATAGCAGGATAGGAATGCGGTGAAGGCCATGGACCAAGGTCCTATCAGAATTGTGCATAAGTTCAACTCTAGCGCACCCCAGGCGCCGGGACGGAATGCTTTCGGACGTGTCCCTTTGGAGTCAAAAACCGTGCCTGGTTGGGGCATGGGCGCCTAGAAGTATTCCCCGGGGTCTCACCAGCAGCATGGGAAGCCCTTGGGTTGACCTCGTGATAAAAACTATCCAAAATCCACGCAAGTGATTGATTCTTATAGATTGCACGTGTTATCGGGTCTTTGTGTGGATAACATTGTTGATATCTCCCCCCCCGGGGTACAAAAAAGCCCCAAATATCAAGGGTTTCAACAGGGTGCCTCGAAATGATGCAAATTCAAAATTTCATATAAATCAACAACTTATGACGACCCATACGCGCTGGCCGAGTCCCTGTCGCACCAATGGGGGCTTTTGTAAATAGATCCGATTTATGTGCACAAGTTGTTAGACGGCTTTGAAAACGGAGAAAGATATGCTAGGGAACCCGGGCCGCCTTCAGGCTCGCATGCTGCGCGAATGGCCATGAACTGCTTCGACCAGTGCTGCCACATGCTCAGGGGGCGTGTGCTGGCTAATGCCGTGGCCTAGATTAAAAATATGCGTCGGTCCTAGGCCGGGGCCTTTGTGTGGTGTGCCAAAGCTGTCGAGCACTCGCGCAACTTCGGCCGCTATGTGCGCCGGGGGCGCAAACAATACGTTGGGGTCGATATTGCCTTGCAGGGCTTTGCCCGGACCGTTCGCTACACCGCCTACCGCTGCGCGCGCAGCGCCCAAGTTCACCGTCCAATCCAGACCCAGCACATCGCAGTCAAGACTGCCCATCTCTTGCAACCAGGGTCCGCCGCCCTTGGTAAAGACGATGCGCGCGATGGCTTGCCCCTGCGGACCTTGGCGCTTGAGTTGCGACAGCACGCGCGCGGTGTAAGCAAGGCTGAAGGTCTGGAATGCCCCATCAGCAAGCACGCCCCCCCAGCTATCAAACACCATAACCGCTTGGGCACCCGCGTCAATTTGTGCGTTGAGGTAGGCCGCTACCGAGTCGGCGTTGATCGCCAATATGCGGTGCATCAGGTCCGGCCGGGAATACAACATGGTTTTAACGAGCCGGTAGTCGTCGGAACCGGCACCTTCGACCATGTAGCACGCCAAGGTCCAGGGGCTGCCAGAAAAACCGATCAAGGGTACGCGGCTCTTTCCGTCGGCCTGCGTGAGAGCTTTGCGGATGGAGCTGACCGCATCAAAGACGTAGCGCAGCTTCTCCATATCGGGGACTTCGAGCTGGTTCACTGCGGCTTCGTCTCGCAACGGATGGGCAAAACGCGGCCCCTCCCCGAGCGCAAAACTCAGCCCTAAGCCCATGGCGTCGGGAACGGTCAAGATATCGCTGAACAAAATGGCCGCGTCCAAGGGGTAGCGCTCCAAAGGCTGGAGCGTAACTTCAGTGGCGTAGTCGCGGTTGGTGGCCAAACCCATGAAGCTACCTGCCTTGGCGCGCGTGGCGCGGTACTCAGGCAGGTAGCGACCGGCCTGGCGCATCAGCCACAAGGGCGTGTAAGGCGTGGCGTGGCGCAAGCAGGCGCGCATGAAGGTGTCGTTTTGCAGGCGCGAAAAAGCGGTGTCCAAAGCGTCGGTGGTGTGCATGGGGTGTGTCGTTGTCATGGGATGCCTTGTCTTGGCCAATGGCGCCAGTAAATTTGGCTTTAAGTGTAAGCGGCGCCCATCTCGCGCCATTTAATTTTTATTTTGACAATGAAATGGCTATACTTTTCCCACTAAAAATGGGGGAATCTTGGCAACGCAGTTCAACGACCTTTGGATGCAAAACAGTGCGTGGAAGCGGGAGATCGCGCTGCTCGTCAAACTATTTTCCCGCTGGTTGACGTCCCATTCTCTGGTCGATGCAAGGGTGCAACAGAGTTTGTTGGCGCTGGAAGAGCTGGTAAGGGACGAAAAGGTCGTGTTGGCCGTTGTGGGCGCGGGGTCCAATGCCAAGTCAGCACTGGTGAGTGCACTTGTATTTTCTGATGGGTGTGACCCATTTGCAGATGGCCCGAGTCGGGTAAAAGCACTCTGCACGGTCGAATTCGGATACGACGAAAGTCTGGCGACCGGCCTGCACTTGCTGCCAACCGAAAACCCGCAGCAGACTCAAGGGCCAGCGCCCTGGCGCCCGCAGATTACGGGTTGGACCCATTTCGATTTCGACGTTCACAATGGACCGCAATGTGCCCAAATTTTGGGAAATACGGCCCAAACAGTCGACATCGGTTCAGATGTGGCGCGCGATATGGGCTTCCGGCAGGGGTGTGCCACCGACCCACCAGCGGCGCCAGAGACGATAAGAGTCCCGCGCTGGAAGCATGCGAAGGTCAATATGCCCCAAACCGTGCTTAGCAACGGATTGGTCGTACTGGACATCCCGGACGCTCTGGACGCACCAGGTGCTGTGTCTGCGCAGGCAAAACGCTGCCTGTCACAGGCGCACGCTGTGGTCTTCGTATTGGCTGCCGATAACACCCTTAGTACAACGGAGCGCCGTCTCTGGCAAGACCACTTGGCGCCCGCAGTGTCAGGCCGCACGGAAAACTGGCTCGTGTTGACACGAGCTCAATCCACCATCCAGCAGCCCCATTACCCTTCCCAGTTTTCCTCGGTACCAGTCGGTGGGATTGACAACGTGGTGCAAGACCTTGGGTTCGGCTATGGGCAAGTTATTGGAATAGGTAAGGATGAAGGGTTGGTGGCTGCCGAGGCCTTGGTGCGACGCTTGGTCGGTCGCCGGCAAACTTTGTTGCATTCAGGCCTGCGCGCAGCCATACAAACAACCCACGAGTCGCTGAACCTGCTGATCCAGACGCGCAAAGACGAACTGGCCAGGCACCAGACTGAACTGGAAAGCCTGCGCGGCAAAAGTGGCGCCGTGTTGTATGCAATGCGCGAACGAATCGTGCGCGAGAGCGCGGAGTTTCAAAGCGCTGCCGCAGAGCTAAAAACGCTGGAAAATGCGCAGCGTCAGTCCTTGAAGTCGGTTCTCTTGGGCCTGCGTGACGCCCCACTGGACCAGGAAATGCGCGTGTTGGCAAAGCGCTTGGCAACGGCCACAAACCGTGGTGCGGTCACGCAGGCGTATGCCCAGGCATTTGCGACCGCTCGAAAAAATATAGTCAACGCACATGCTGCGTGCGCAAACTTACGGACCCAATGGGAGCAGGCACTTGGGCGTATCTGCGCACGAAATGCTATGCCTCCAACCCTAGCGCCTGTGCTAGAGCCTTTGGCTTATCTTGGTAATTTGGAACTGGTGGAGCGCAGCCATCTGACCTATCTGCACAATGATGCGGTGTTCAAGCTGCGCCGACCGGAATTTGTGCAAAAGCTGGTGCAGGCACTGGTTCCCCAACTGCAAACGGTGCACCAGCGTGCCGCCAATGAAATCGAGCACTGGTATGCAAGTGCTGCAGCGACCGTGGAGGTTCACCTCAACGGTTTCCAGGCGGAATTCTCCAATCGACTAGGCGCGTTGGACGATGTTCAGCGGTCGAGCGAAGTCCTGAGCCACCGGCGCCGTGATCTGGATGATCAACTTCAAGAAATCGGACAACTCTGCCTCTCACTGGAACGGCAATTGGGTTACTTGTATGCCAGTGCTGAGGATCAAGCGCCGACAGGGCGGGCCACACCGCTCACGACAGCCGTCTAATTGTAGTTAAATAGATGATGATTGCCAAAAATTAATGTAATATCACCGGCAGCAGATTGTGTGGCTGCGGTACGGACGCCCGTAATCGCGTCATCGATTTGACCCGGCCAACACGCGCTAGGGTTAGCAAGTTAACGATTGGAAATCAAATGTGTGTGAAAAAAAACTCAAAAATGACTTCGCGCTCCAGCAGCGTTAGGGGAGTGCGCGCATTGTGGTTTCCCGATGGAGAAAAAAATCGTGTTGAGTGGCGGTAAACGGAGATCAAAAAATGGAAAACGCAGCGGACTATTTGGGTCGAATTTTGGTGGTTGATGACAGCAACACCATCCGTCGTAGTGCTGAGCTTTTTCTTAAGCAGGGCGGCCACGACGTATACCTGGCGGAAGACGGGATCGATGCGCTCAGCAAGGTGTATGAACACCAGCCCGACTTAATATTTTGCGATATTTCAATGCCACGTCTTGATGGGTATCAAACCTGCGCCATCATCAAAAGCAATTCACGATTTGCATCGGTTCCAGTGGTCATGCTTTCATCCAAAGATGGGGTAGTAGATCGAGCGCGAGGACGCATAGTCGGAGCGCAAGACTACCTTACAAAACCATTTACGAAGACGCAAATACTACATGCAGTTCAGCAGTATGGCGTACCTTTTCATGGGGATGCGTAATGGCAATTAACAAGGTGCTGGTGGTGGACGACTCAAAGACGGAGACGATGTATCTGACGGACATCCTTGCAAAAAGCGGATATGTGGTCTGTAGCGCGGAAAATGCTGAACAAGCCCTCTTATCGTTGGAGTCTAACCAACCCGATCTCATATTGATGGATGTAGTGTTACCTGGGAAAAACGGTTTTCAGCTGACCCGTACTGTATCTCGAACCCCAGAATATTCCCATATACCGATCATCATTTGTAGCAGCAAGTCCCTAGAAACAGATCGAATTTGGGGTCTCCGCCAAGGTGCGGTGGACTATTTAACTAAGCCGGTTAGCCCTGAGCTACTGCTTACACGAATCAAGTCGCTTGGTGGCAGATAAAGCATGGACCATCGACATGCCATTCGTGACTTGCAGAATCGGCTCGCAAATAGGCTGAAACTGTTGCAAGGTCAAGGGGGCACAGCTGAATGGCTAGCCGTTAGAACAGGTGGCCAGCACTATTTGTTTGCACTTCGCCAAGCTGGGGAAATACTTCCGGCATTTAATTTGCATCCTGTCCCTTATACCAAGCCATGGTTCCTGGGCGTACTCACTATACGCGGTGGACTCTATGGTGTGATTGAGTTTAGCCAATTTGTGTTCAATGGTCTTCCACGGCTTCCTGTTCAAGCTGATAGCAGTATGGCAATCTCAATAAATGAACAACTCGAAGTAAATTGTGCTTTGCAAGTCGATGAAGTACTCGGTTTAAAGGGTAGCGATGCATTCGTTGCATCGAAGCCGCCCGCGTCGAAAGCACCGGCATATTACGCGCGTCGTTTTGAAGATAAGGCGGGGCTTGTCTGGCAAGCGTGCGATTTGCAAATACTCGCGCGGTCTCCCGAGTTCTTAGATATCAGTATTAGTTAAGAGGTAAGCACATGTCGACAGTTCTACCAAAAGGCAGCCAAACCTCAGTCCCACATCCTGAGCAAGGATATTACTCGGATGGATCTGCGTGGCAAATCGATATTAAAAATCACACCGGGCCATCCTTTGGTGAAAAGAAAGCCACTTATTCAGACGGTCATGCTTCGTCCAAGTGGGACATCTCCTCCGTTATATCGGTACCACTATTGGGCCGACGGACGCTTGGGCAGCACCAATCTATTCTCGCTGGGGTATTTGGTGCGGCTCTAATCGCACTTGCAGTACTTCTGTATATGACACTGAATGAGTCATACGCCAGCGCATACCATTTAAGAAGCACTGGGCAGGCCTTACTGCAATCCCAGCGGTTGGCGAAATCTGCAACACAAGCGCTAGTCGGTAATGAAAAAGCGTTCCCCGACTTGGCGGAAACTATGGATCTTTTGGTCAAATCAGTTGACGCATTGAAGTTCGGCGATCAGGCTGCGAAGGTTGCACCGCTGGGACCAGAATATCAAGTGGTCGTAGAGAAACTCGTGGAACTAACGGAGCGCTCTGAGAGCAACACCAACACCATCGGAGGGCAGCAAAAAACTCTGCTGCAGATAGGCACGGCCTTACCTCTTGTAAATCGCAGATCTGAAGAACTGCTTGATCTCACGAAAAATATCTCCGCGCTCAAGCAGCAGCAAACTGCCTCGCCGGCAGAGATATCGGCGATCGGTGAGTTGTCTACCCTGACTCAGCGTATCGGAAAGTCTTCTAACGAGTTTATGACGACCATGGGCGTCAGTGCCGAGGCGGTGTTTCTTTTGGGAAAAGACCTTAATTCGTTCCGCGATATCTCCGCTGGCCTACTTGATGGGAGTCCAGAGCTACGTATTAATCCAACAAAAGACAAAGTGACTCGCGATCAGCTTCTTGCGTTAATCGAAATGTATGAAGAGATGCGGACGCAAGCGAGCGCGCTGTTGGACAACTTGCAGGGACTCGCCGCAGCACGCGAGGCTCAAAAGTCACTGGTGGAAGACAGTGAGTCGCTAAGGAATCAGCTTGAAGGATTACAAGTGGGATTAGCCGAAAGGTCGAAGGTAAGTGCCGCCATCTGGTTCGCCCGCATATTGACTGCTTCGCTGGCCGTGTTGGCAGCCATTGGCTTGATCTACGTACAGTTGACGGACAGTCGTTTGCGTCAAGCTGCAGCAGAGGACAGGCGCAGGGGTGCTGAAGAGCTTCAAGTCGAGGCGCAGCGAAAGGAGCGTGATCTTCAGCGCATGAATGATGCAAATCAAGCGGCTATTTTGCGTTTGATGAACGAGTTGCAGACTGTGGCGGAAGGTGATTTGACCAAGGAAGCAACTGTCAGCGAGGACATCACAGGCGCTATTGCGGATTCGGTAAATTACACGGTCGAAGAGTTGCGCACCTTGGTTATGAATGTTCAAGGAACCGTTGATCGGGTGGCCAAGACAACTTCTAACGTGGATACGGCTTCTGCGGCGCTCTTGGTTAAGTCCAACCAGCAGCTCATAGAGATTCAAAGTACCGGACAGTCGGTTGTGGAAATGGCCTCCCGAATCAACGATGTCGCAGGGCAGGCGCAGGAGTCTGCCGTGGTCGCACGGCAATCACTTCAGGCAGCGCAATCGGGCCTTAGTGCCGTGCAAAACACCATTGACGGCATGAACATGCTGCGCGACCATATTCAGGAGACATCTAAGCGTATCAAAAGACTTGGCGAGTCGTCACAAGAGATTGGTGAGATAACGGAGTTGATATCAGACATAACCGAGCAGACCAATGTATTGGCACTTAACGCGGCGATACAGGCCGCTTCAGCCGGGGAGGCTGGGCGTGGATTTTCAGTGGTGGCTGAAGAGGTGCAACGGCTTGCCGAGCGCTCCGCTACTGCAACGCAACAGATCGCAAGCTTGGTTAAAGCAATCCAAACCGATACCAATAACGCGATGAGCGCTATGGAGCGATCGGCACAAGGTGTGGTGGAGGGTGCAAAGTTGTCAGACGCTGCAGGTGCCGCGTTATCGGAAATCGATCGTGTTTCCCGCCGCGTTGCCGATCGCATCGAACAGATATCCAGCGCAGCTTCAACCGAAGCCACGCTCGCAGATGAAGTGGCGCAAAACATTCAAAAAATCTTCGTAGTGACCGAACAAACAGGGGACGGCACCCGTGCTACCGCCGGTCAGGTACGCGAACTCTCCCGTATGGCCCAAGAGCTACGCAACTCCGTGTCGCGTTTCAAGATCGCCTAAGGATCATGTCCAAAACTCAGCTTGAGAGCCCGGCATAAGCGAATATGTCCCACATGTTGAAACGCCAGCGTCGGTTTTACCTCCTGAAGGCCCAAACCGGACAATGTTCAGGTCTGCGACAGCCCTTTGGCTGTTTGCATACGCACTCATCCCTGCGCCCTCTGCATAAGCCTGCTTCTGGCCATGCAAATGTTGGACAGCGCAAACAGCGTGATGGGTTGTGCGGTGTTCTTGGTACCCCCCCCGTAGCGCACTTTGACGCAACCGCACGGGCGCTTGATAACCCTAAACGGATGCCCCACCTCGGCCCGCACGCTGGCGTTGAGTTGCTCGGCTTGTTCGTGCAACGCTCCCCAGTGCGTGTGCTTTTGCGCGCGGTGCCGTCCAGTTCGCATGGCTACATTCCAATCGCCGCCATTGGCGTCCGGTCGTTTACTGGCGCCTTGGTAGCCCGCGTCCGCAAAGACAACTTGTTCTTCACCGTGCAGCAACGCATGGCCTTGCCTGGCATTGTTGACGTTGGCCTCCGTGCCGCTGACCGTATGCACCAGGCCCGACTCCGCGTCCACCCCAATATGGGCTTTCATGCCGAAGTGCGTTTAATTGCCCTTCTTGATCTGGTGCCTCTTGGCGCCACGCTCACCGGTCTTGTTTTTGGTCGAGCTGGGCGCCGCAATCAACGTGGCGTCTACCACGGTGCCCGCCTTGGCCACCGATGCGTGCGGCGTTATGAGAGACAGCAAATCGCTCCAGGGCATGACGTGGTTCATTTCTTCGAGCAAGACTTGCTTACACGTGCGACGGGTGCTGGGGTCTGTTTGTTTCCTGCCGTTACAACCCGCAATTTCCGTGTCCCAATCGAGGTGATTGGGGTGGGGTTTTGAACATGACCCCTGGTTTTCATAACTAATGGCTGTTGCAGACGGAGACACATTGGCCATGGATCAGACTATCGCGCGCGGAGAGGTTGACGGACTGTCCATTGACATGAGTCCCCTGGCCTGGGTCCTGGAAGACTTAAAGAAATCTCTAAAGTCTGCAAGCGCAACGATTCGTCGCTTTGCATGGGAGGTCAAAATTGCCCCAGGCGAGTATCCGATTGGGATTGATACGGGTCCATTGTCCGATGCTCAGCGGCAATTCCAGCAAGGTGCAATTGCGTTGGACATGGTGGGGCAGCAGGTCACGGCGCTGATGTTGAGGGCAGTGGATTCCTTGTCTAGGCAATTCATTCACGCGCCCCGGTCGTGCAATGACGATGCTGCGCAATGTGTTGATAGAGCTTGCCTCGCGGTCATCGACTATCTGGGGGGGCTCCTTAAAGGACGCAAGCTTTCGCCCGTCGCGCTTTTCCCGCAGCATCGAGCCATCTTGGTTCGAATAGGAGCGCAGCGAATTCATCCGGCAGACCTATGGACTTTGCTTTGGCGCTGGCGAGATATTGATTTGCCCCGCGGTCAGCGCAGTGAGCCGTATGGTTCGGAAATGCGAACGCGTATGGATCACTCGCTTCTGAAAATTCTCCGTTCGGGCGACCGTGATGCTGCTCGTGAGATGGCGGAGCATTGTGCTGCCTTGGCAGCGGGGCAGGTATCCCGCGATCCTGCAACGCTGTGGGCCCTGGCTGCAGCATTCTTTGAGGCGATTGCCCTGGATTTGCTGCCCAAGGACATCTACGTCAAGCGTGCGGCCTCAAACGTTTTGCAGCAATACGGGGCTTTGTACCAAGGCACAGGTCAGCCGTCTGCCCGTTTTGCACAGGATCTGGCTTTTTTTTGCGCGATGGCCCATCCTTCAGTCCAACAATCTGCACCATATTTAGAGGCGGTTAGGCAGGCATATGCTCTGGATGAAGCACCCGTGCAGGACTACGAAATAGAAAAATTGGGTCGCATAGATGCAGTTCAGCTTGACCTAGTACGTAGAAAAATTGCGTCAGCCTCAGAGAGTTGGTCTGGATTTGTCAATGGGGAATTTAACCACGCGGGTGCGCTCGCTGACCTTTTCTCAGAGCTTGGCGACGCGGTTTTGAAGGTCCACCCTGAGCATGCCGCATTCGTCAGTGCGTTGCGTGATGGCATTGAACTGGCGATTCGTGTGGTCGGCCCACCGAGAGCCGCATTGGCGATGGAGGTGGCAACATCAATCTTGTACCTGGAGGCGACTTACACGGACCTCGATACCGACAGTTCCATGGTGCAGCGCAGCGCCCATTTGGCAGCCCGGTTGCACCATGTTTGCTCTGGAAATGACTCCTACCCGATTGAGGATTGGATGGAGCAGCTGTACCGCCGCATCAGCGATCAGCAGTCCATGGGTAGCGTTACGCGTGAACTCCGCATTTCGCTGATTGAAGTGGAAAGAGCGTTGGATCAGTTCTTTCGCAACGGACGGGTAAACGCCGCTTTGCACGCAGCGCCTGGGCATCTTGCGCAGATGCGTGGCGTATTTCTGGTGCTTGGTCTGGAGCAGGCAGCAATTGCCACAATGCGCATGCGTGCAACCATTGAACAGTATGTGCTGGACGGGGCAGGTACGAGCCACCAATATTCAGTTTTGTTCGATACCTTGGGAAGCAGCCTGGGTGCAATGGGGTTTCTGATTGACATGTTGGGCTACCAACTTGCTTTG
Organism: uncultured beta proteobacterium; assembly: GCA_903928325.1. Classification (GTDB taxonomy): domain Bacteria; phylum Pseudomonadota; class Gammaproteobacteria; order Burkholderiales; family Burkholderiaceae_C; genus Allorhodoferax. The sequence continues at coordinate 12,636 of CAIYQF010000118.1, forward strand.
GCACGGCGCATGTTTGTGTATGACGAAGAGTGTGGGGAGTTTCGCTCGATTATTGACCGCGATCGTTCTCCACGCCCGCAACCACATACGTCTGATGCTGTGTCCGTGGACCCAGATACTAGTTCCATACAACAGGAAACGTTGAATTCGTTTACCCCAATTTTTCAAAATATTGAAGGTGTATGGCCTGCCCAGATTGGCACCACGCCAGATCCTGGGGCTGGCGGTCTAGGCGCTGAGCGAATAGGTTACGTCGCGTTGGACCAGGAAATACGCGAAATATTTTTGGAAGAGGGCAAAGAGGTGATCCATGCAGCTTCGTCTGCGATACAAGAACTTACTTTGCAAGCTGCAAGTCACGGAGCGCAGGTTCGATTGCGGCGGGCCTTTCACACGCTAAAGGGAAGCGCCCGCATGGTCGACCTCAATGCGCTGGGTGAAGCGGCGTGGGCGTTTGAACAGTTGTTAAATGACTGGTTGGCAGACCAAGCGCCGTTTACCGGTGCGTTGCTAGGGCTAACTAGCAGCGCGGTCCGCGCATTTGGCATGTGGGTTGAGGATATTTCGCGCGGCAGGGACGCGCCGTGGTCATCGGACTGCTTCCGAGAAAGCGCCGACGCATTTCGAATCAGCGGCGAGTACAAATCTTTGCGATTGCCCGACCATGTACCGCAGGGTTCTGGCGAGGATAGGCCTGATATGGCCCCAGTGATGCAGACAATGGAGTTGAGGGATCAGTCAGCAAGCGAGTCATATTTTGACTTGTTCCATGGCTTGCCCCTGGCCTCTGCCCAAGAGATGCAGGGTTTGTTTGTGCAGCCAGTATCGTCGGAGAATCGTCTGCCGGATTCGCACGCATCCGTTGGAGACGATCCGTCGCTCATAGCCGTAGGTCATTTGCGTTTGCGCCCAGCATTCTTTGATGTTTATATCGCCGAGGCAAGTGAGTGGTCAGTCAATTTGTTGGCCGACATTGAGCAGTGGATGCATGATCCCGCGTCCGCATCCACAGATAGAGCCATGGCGTTGGCGCATTCCTTGCATGGTGCGTCAGCGGCAGTGGGCTTTGATGCGCTGGTTGATACGGCTCGGGTCTTGGAGCAAGCGCTTGAGCGTGCCGGGGCCCACCCGATGGGGGCCGCCAAGTGGGGCCAGCCACTTTTGGCATGTGCGCGCCATATTGGTGATTTGCTCGCTCAGTTCGCTGGTAGAAGTTTGCCCAAGTCGGAGGAGTCCATCGCCGCTGAGATGCATGGGATCATTACAGCAGACGAATCGGCGCCTGACGCGATGCCAATGAATGATCTTACGGATGCGATATCGGTCCGGCCCGTGGATGAGCTGGAAGTCTCTGCGGACGCAGTGGCGCGGGACTGTACGGCCCAAACCCAAAATTCGAACCCTGTTGCCGCCGGCAATGGCAAACACGGCGAGTTGACTTTACCGGGTGTTGTGCCGCCAGTCGCTGCGAATTCGTACGTCCCGCCGCAAGACGCATCCGCTTTGGCGCGGATTGTTCACCCCGACCCAAGCCAGGATGAGGAACTTGAAAGCGAGGATGCGATCGATGCCGAACTGCTTCCCATATTTCGCGAAGAGGGCAATGAATTGTTTTTAGCATTGGGCAGTTCGCTTCGGGTGTGGGCCTCGCGGCCAGAGGAATTGCGTGCGCGGTCTCAGTCTTTGCGCCTCCTGCACACCATCAAGGGCAGCGCTCGTTTGGCAGGGGCGCTTCGCCTAGGAGAGCTTGCGCACCGGCTAGAGTCCCGGATGACCCATATCCGTGCAGATATTGCGACCGCCTCAGAGGTCGATGCATCGATCCAACTGTTTGATCAACTTCGCAGCATTTTCGATGGATTGGGCCCGGCACCGGTTGCGCCCGCACAACAAAAGGCGCCAGCCAACTCGCCTGTGTTCCAGCCAATCCAACCAGCCGTGCTGCCAGGTGCTCAGCGTGGGCAAGTCGGAGACGGTTCCTCGCGCTGGCTGATAGGTCAATCCATAAGGGTTCGATCCAAAGTGTTGGATCGGCTGCTGGACCAAACCGGTGAGGTGATGATCGGTCGATCCCGCATGGATGCCAACGTAAGTCAAATGGGCAACGGTCTTGCAGACCTCGGGAACACCTTGAAACGGATGCGCAACCAGTTACGTGAGCTGGAGCTTCAGGCGGACTTGCAAATGCAAACGCGTCAAACCCCAACCCAGGGTGCAGCGCAACTATTCGACCCTTTGGAATTTGACCGGTTCACGCGGGTCCAGGAACTCGGTCGCTTGTTGGCAGAGTCCGTTGAAGATGTGGCTACGGTACAGCGCAATTTGCAAATTTGCGTGCAGGGCGCCCAAGATGATGTGAGCGTGCAAGGGCGGCGCGCGAAAGAACTTCAGCACGATTTGCTGCGTATGCGTCTAGTCGAGTTTGAGAGCATCGCGGACCGCCTCTATGCGGTGGTCCGGCAGGCCGCGAAGGCCACTGGAAAGCAGGTTCGACTCGACATCTCGGCGGGCACCATTGAGCTCGACCGCGGCGTTCTTGATCGGATCACTCCGGCGCTCGAGCATATTTTGCGCAACGCAGTAGGGCATGGCATTGAGCCGCTTGAGGTGCGCTTAGCGGGCGGAAAGTCGGCCATCGGTTCAATCACCATTGCAGTTGCTCAAGATGGTGGCGACGTTTCCGTGACCATTGGTGACGATGGACGCGGCTTGGACATCGACTCAATACGCAAGCACGCACTGGCCAAAAAATTGTGGGATGGAGATGCTGATTTCGGCTTGCAGGATGCAGTACGGATGCTATTTCTGCCGGGTTTCACCACAGCGCAGCACGTCACAGAAATGGAGGGTCGCGGCATTGGCATGGACGTCGTGCGCTCGGAAGTTGATGCCCTGGGCGGGCGCATAGATACCAAATCGGTTCTGGGCGTTGGTACTAGTTTTGAGTTGGTGCTGCCATTGACCACCGCGGTCACCCAGGTTGTGCTCTTGCGCATGGGCGGATTTACGATGGGCGTGCCATCGAATTTGATGGAAACCGTATTGCGAGTTCCATCCGACACACTCGATCGCGCGTATCAAGATGGTTCCATGGTGCACCAGGGGAATCGCCTCCCCTTCTATTGGGGAGGGAACTTGTTGCAGGTTTCGGGCAATAGTCTGGAGCGATCAATCAAGCAAAATCCCGTGGCTGTCTTTCGCAGTGCGGGCCGACGCGTTGCTTTGCACATTGACGAAGTGTTCGGTAATCGCGAGGTTATTGTGAAAAACCTGGGGCCCCAATTAAGCCGGCTACCGGGAATGGCGGGTATGACGGTCATGGCAACCGGTTCTGTGGTTTTCATATACAACCCCATCGCGTTGGCGACTGTATATGCAGAGCCCGCTCGCCGGCGCAGAGTACCGCCGCAGCCCAATGCCTTGGACGTGGCAGCAGGTGGTGATCGTTCAAGATCGGTTTTGCTCGACTCCACGAGGGGACATCTGGCCGGAGCGGACGAAAGAGATCGGCAATTGCCCTTGGTATTGGTGGTAGACGACTCCATTACAGTGCGCCGCGTGGCGCAGCGTTTGCTTCGGCGTGAAGGCTTCCGCGTGGTCATGGCCAATGATGGATTGCACGCACTGGAGCAATTGCAATTTGAGAGGCCGAAGGTGGTTTTAACGGACATCGAAATGCCTCGCATGGATGGTTTTGAGCTGACCCGAAGTATTCGCGCCGACGCGAGTCTGGCAGATTTACCCATCATCATGATTACTTCTCGTATTGCGCAAAAGCATCGCGACCATGCAGCCAGTCTTGGCGTCAACCATTACATGGGAAAACCGTATTCGGAGCTGGACTTGATGGCCGTGGTGCGCCGCTACTGCGCCGAAACTGTGCTTGGCTAACGGATGGGATATCAATGAAAAAACATATATTTATGGTGCTGTTGGTTGCGGCTAGCGCCTTCAGTGCGTTGGCCCAGTCGGATGCCAAGCTGATTCGTTTGGCCACGCTGGAGTGGCCGCCCTTTACCGGCTTGCTGCTGCCCAAGGAGGGTGTGTCGACCTATATAGCGACTACCGTTGCCAAGGCAGCAGGGTTTCGGCTCTTGGCAGCATCGTTTGAGTGGACCAAGGCGGTAGAAAAAGGCGAAAAAAATCCCGATTTTGAGGGCTACTTTCCAGAGTACTTCAGCCAAGAGCGGGACGCCGCCTGTTACCTTTCACAGTCCATTGGAGTCAGTGTCTTGGGCGTTGCAAGTCTTAAAAGTTCGCCGGTGGTCTGGAACAAATTATCTAACTTGGAGTCCGTTCGGTTGGGCGTGGTGGATGGCTACGTCAATGGCGATGAATTGGATGCGGCCATCAAAGACAAGCGCCAAGCAGTGGAGGTCGCCAGCAGTGATGCCGTCAATATCGCAAAGTTGCGCGCGAAGAAAATCCGTGCCATCGTGATCGACAAAAATGTGTTGGACTACACGCTATTTAGTTTAGGTGAGCGCACCAATGTGGTTTTTAGCCCAAACCCCATCGCGCGCTTAAGCTTGCATATTTGCTTTAAACGCAATCCTGCGGGGCTCGACCTGCGCAATGCGTTTGACGCAGCCTTGGCCCGGACTGACATAGCCAAACTGGAAGCCGAATACTTTCAGCGCATGTTTTCTCAGCACTAGCGCTGTTGCTCTGGCGCTGTTCTTGGCTTTAGCCCTTCGAGGGCGCGGCGCAGCTCGGATTTGCTCAGTAGCTCTGACAAGACGGTCGGTGGTCGCTCGGCTTGGTACACCACATAGACTGGAACACCGCTGCGCTGCAAAGATGCCAATGCCTGACTGATTGCCGGGTCACGCTGTGTCCAGTCAGCGCGCAAAAGCGTGACCCCTTTGGCCGCAAAGTCCTCTAAAACTGCAGTGTCTGCCAACACCGCTTGTTTGTTGTATTGGCACGTGATGCACCATGCGGCAGTGAAGTCAACAAATACCGGGTTCCCTTGAGCGAGTTCATCGTGTACCCGTTGTGCACTCCACGCTTGCCAGGCAGCGGGCTGTTTGGGGGATGTATCGTCGCCCTGCGCTACAGGGCTTTGCAGTGCACTGCTGACGGGTTTTGTGAGCAGGGGCGGGCCTACCCACTCCAACAGCAGAATCATGGTCAGCCCTGCCAGACCACCAAACACCCACCGTGCGCGTCCCGTCAAGCGCAAACACCAGGCAAGAAGTGTCAAGGCCAAAAGGAAAACGGCCAACGAAGCCGCCGCATCGACACCCAACATGTGAGCAAAAATCCACAGCAACCACAATACGGTCGCAGCCATCGGAAAGGCCAGGAACTGGCGCAGTTGTTCCATCCACGGTCCCGGCTTGGGTAGATAATTCGCGGCCGACGGTAAGGCGCTGGCCAGCGCAAATGGTAGCGCCAAGCCAAGCCCCAGGGCGATAAAAACTCCCATGGCCTGCCAGCTCTCCAGTGTGAGCGCAAGCCCGAGCGAGGCGCCCATGAATGGAGCGGTGCAGGGCGAAGCAATCGCAACGGCCAGAACGCCCGATAGCGCGGCGTCAGCCACGGGGTGGCGCAGTTGCAGGCCCGCCAGCCGACCAGGCAGCACCACGGTGAGGTCGAATAAGCCCATCAAATTGAGCCCGGTGAGCGTAAACAGCAGTGCCAATCCGGCCACCACGGTCGGCGACTGCAGCTGAAAGCCCCAGCCCAACTGTTCACCGGCAGCGCGAAATGCCAGCAAGGCGCCACCCAAGGCCGCCATAGAAACCACCACCCCTGCCATGTAAGACAGACCCAGCACACGGGGTGACACGCCGCGCCGCGCCGACGGGCTAGCAAACCCGAGAACTTTGATGGCCAGCACCGGAAACACGCAAGGCATGAGGTTGAGAATCAAGCCGCCCACAAAGGCGCTGGCCAGCGCCCACAACCAGGCTTGGCTATCAGCCAATCCGCTGCCGGGTTGCGTGCTTGCCTTCAGGCGCTCCGTGACGACCGTTGTGGCCGGTGCCTGGTCGCTGGTTTCGGCGACAGCTTCAGCGGCTGGCCAGCTACCCGATACGACTGCTGTAGCGCGCACGCTGCGCCCGCCGAGCGCCAGCACCACAGAGAATTCCGCAGGGCTGGTGCTGCGCTGGGGTGACAAGGGCAAACGCACCGACCACCCACTGGCCGACCAATATTGGGTTCCTGCGACAGGAGCGCCGGGCTGGTATGCCACGCGGTCGCTCTGCGACGCGATGGCAGAAGTGGTGAATACATCAGTTGCTTCGGGAAACACATCGATCGCCCGTCTGGTCCACGCGTCCGGTAATTGTGTGGCAGACAAGACCAGGCTACGGCCATCCAGGCGAGCTTGCAAAGGCGTTGTCAGGTCTTGCGGTCTTGATTGGCGGGCAGCGTCAAATAGCGCAGCATGTTCTGCCGTCGAACCTTGCGCCGGAACGTTCAGTGCAAAGGCACCTTCCTGTGGAATGCACTCTTGCCGACACACCAGCCACGTTGCGTTCAACACGACCTGGACATTGCCTTGCGCCTTGGTTGGACGAAAGGTGTTCGCCACCGTCACCGTGACGGGCAGCAAGATGGTGTTCTCAAAGCCAAAGTTGGTCAGTTGCCCGATTGTGATCTTGACCGGCGTGGGCCAGTTCACGTCGCTAACGCCCAGTCCGCTTGGCAAGGACCAGTGCAATTCGGTGGGTAGACCGGAGTCTCCGGGGTTTTTCCAGTAGGTGTGCCAGCCCGGTTGGTGCTGCAATAGCAGACCCAGTTCAAAGCGGGTGCCCGCAACAATGCCGTGGGGTGCATGGGCCACCAGTTCGACCCGTACTTCGGGGGTCTGCAAGACGGACGTGGCCGCTGGTGGGCTTCCTAAATCCAACCGGGTCTGCGTGGCAGGGGTGGGCTGGGCGCCCAGCAAGGCCAACATCAGTATTGCGCCCCACCGCACTGCGGCACTCCACAATCGCGGCGTGTGGGGGGCATCTACCGAGGGGGTCAAAGGCATGGGTACGTGGATGGTTGGTTAGGTGGTGGGCGGCTGGGCTGGGGCGCCTGCGCAATTGTCGCAGGGACTGTGAATCAGACCCTTGGCGAGGTGAAAACAGCAGGTAACTTCTTCGGCGCCTTGATGCGCAGTTGCTTGTTGACGTTTTCCTGGCCGAACACCACTTCGATGTCGCGCACTGCCACACCAAAAAGCGGCGCCAGGAAGCGCACCATGTGGTCGGTGGCCTTGCCGCCCTTGGGTACGGCCGTAACGCTGACCTTGAGCTGCGCACCCTTGGGCTTGCCAATGGCGTCCTTCCCGGCTGCGGGCTTGCCCAAAATGTTGACCACCAACACATCGCCATCCCAGCGGAAAAATGCATCTGCGGTGCTATTGCGTTCCATGCTTTGATAATAGGGCCATGCAGCACCGCATCGTCCTGGCCACCCTCAACGCCAAATACATCCACGCCTCCCTGGGGCTGCGCTATTTGTACGCCAATATGGCGCGCCATGGCGGCGCCGACCTGCAGGCGTGTACGGTGTTGCGGGAGTTCACCATCCACCGTGCCGCGCAAGACATCGTCGACGAGTTGATCTCAAGCCTGGGCCCGACCCAAGGCGGGGCGGTAAAGCTTGTGGGTTTCGGCATTTACGTATGGAACGTCGTGCCCAGCGCCGCGGTCATCGCGCTGCTCAAAGCCCAGCGGCCTGACGTCAAGATCGTGCTTGGTGGCCCCGAAGTTAGCCACGAGCTGCCAGACCAGGCCATTGTTGCGCTGGCCCACCATGTCATTACCGGCTGGGGCGACGTGAGTTTTCCCAAGCTGTGCCGGGCACTGGTGCAGGGTCCCCAGCCGCTCATGAAGGTGATAGCTGGTCAACAGCCGCCTTTGGATGACATTGCCCTGCCCTACGCCCAGTACAGCGACACTGACTTGGCGCACCGGGTCCTGTACGTCGAGGCCTCGCGTGGCTGCCCGTTCAAGTGCGGGTTTTGCATCAGTGCGCTGGACAAAACCGCCTGGGCTTTTGATCTGGACACCTTCTTGGCCGAGATGGCGGCGCTCTACCAGCGCGGCGCCCGCACCTTTAAGTTTGTGGACCGTACCTTCAACCTCAAAATCGACGCCTCGGTGCGCATCCTGGAGTTCTTCTTAGCGCGTCTAGCGGCCCAACCAGCTCAGCCCTTGTTTGTCCACTTCGAGCTTGTGCCTGACCAGTTGCCCGAGCGCCTCAAAGAATGCATCGCCCGCTTCCCAGCCGGGGTATTGCAGTTTGAAATCGGTATCCAAAGCCTCAACCCCGTTGTTCAACAAGCGATTTCCCGGCGGCAGGACGCAGCCAAGACCGAGGCCAACCTGTGCTGGCTGGCCAGCCACAGCCAGGCCCATCTGCATACCGACCTCATTTTTGGCCTGCCTGGCGAGAGTTGGGAGAGCTTTGGACAAGGGTTTGATGCGCTGTGGTCCTGGGGGCCCGATGAAATTCAGCTGGGCCTGCTCAAGCGCCTGCGCGGCACGCCGCTGGCAAACAAAACCCCTGTGGGCATGGTCTTTGATGCTGAGCCACCGTACACCGTGTTGGAGACCGATGCGCTTACCAGGGCGCAAGTGCAGGCGTTTTTGCGGCTCGCCCGTTACTGGGATCTGGTGGCCAACTCCGGGCGGTTTTCCAACACCTTGCCCTTGCTGCTGCAGGCGCCATCGCCCTTCGAAGCATTTGCCCGGTTCTCGCACTGGCTGTGGTTCGCCAAGGGGCGTACCAGTGGCCTGAGCCCGGAGGACCTGGTTGACGCCGTGTTTGACTACCTCACGGGCCCTGGCGGTGTGGCGCCAGCGACGGCGCGCGCAGCTTTGTTGGCCGACTATGTGGGCAGCGGCGCACGGGCAAGCCCCCGCGCTCTGTTGGGCCATCTGCCGCGCCACAGCCAGGCCATCGTCGCAGGCCAGGCGGGTGTGGCAAGCTTGGTCGCCGAATCGCCCACGCATACGCGGCGCCAACACCGCCACGCTTTGCAAAACCCACGTTGATCGCTCCATCCAAAAAAGTTCGCTATGCACCCCACTTTCACCATTCCATCGCGCTATTGGGCCGACCTGAGCACCAACCACTTTCACGCCTTGCAAACCAGTGGCCGCATGGATCAAACCATTGCCGTGATGCCGGTTGCAGCCACCGAGCAACACGGCCCCCACCTGCCGCTCAAAGTGGACACCTGCATCGCCGATGGCATCGTTGCGGCCTCGCTGGCACATCTGGCGCCTGATTCCAGTGCTTTGTTTTTGCCCACCCAGGCGGTCGGGTTTAGTCCCGAGCATGCGCGCTTTGCCGGCACGCTCACCCTCAAAGCGGAAACCCTGATCCGCCTGTGGACCGATATCGGCGAAAGCGTGGCGGCCTGCGGTGTTAAAAAAATGGTGTTTTTCAACGCCCACGGCGGCCAGGCCAATTTCATGGACATCGTCGCGCGCGACCTGCGCGCGCGCTTAGGGATGCTGGTCTTGAGTGTGAACTGGTACGGCCTGCCGCTGCGCGGGCCCCAGGGAAACGACGCCAGCGCACTGTTCAGCGCCCAGGAGCACCGCTTTGGCATTCACGCCGGAGACATCGAGACCTCGCTGA
>CAIYQF010000119.1 GCA_903928325.1 uncultured beta proteobacterium
CTGGGTGGTGTCAATCGGGTTGGTGCGACCGTCTTTGGGCAGGTAAACGCCACCCACCAGGTCGTCAATGCGCACGCCGGGCCACAGGCTGGCTATCTCGGCGGGCGCCAGGGTTTGCACTTCTAGCCCAAAGCACTTGGCCATGGAGGCGCCGCGTTTGAGTTCTTCAAAGCGCGCTTGGTTGGTAGCCACCGCGATCGAGCCAGTTTGGCGAAAACCCGTGGCCTGCCCGGTCTCTTGCTCCAACGAGGCGTACAAATTGGTGGTGTACTGCGCCAGACGCGTCAGGTTGTAGGTGGCGCGCAGTTGCCCCACCAGCCCCGCGGCGTGCCAGGTGGTGCCGCAAGTGAGCTGCTTGCGCTCGAGCAAGACCACATCGGTACAGCCCCGCAACGTCAGGTGGTAGGCCAGGCTGCAGCCGACGATGCCGCCGCCCACAATCACTACGCTTGCGCGGTTCGGTAGATCCATACGACCTCCAAAAAGTAAAAAAATTGTCGAAAATTATTCTAGTGTAAAAATATCAACCAGAATTTTAAAACTGTGCTTACAATCCGCAAAAATTGAGCTCCCGGGCATTAGAACCCCGGAGCCGGTAGTTATGCAATAGGTGGCCAGGGTTGCATTCGCTCGCACTCTGGGCCTGTACAAGCGCTTATCGGAGACAGACATGACAGAACATGCTCGGGTTGTCGTTATTGGCGGCGGTGTCGTCGGATGCAGCTGCCTGTACCATTTGGCGGCCTTGGGCGTCAAGGACGCCTTGCTGCTCGAGCGCGACGAGCTCACCAGTGGATCGACCTGGCACGCGGCGGGCAATTTGCCCACGTTTTCCACCAGCTGGAGCATTCTCAAGCTCCAAAAATACTCCGCCGCGCTCTACCGCAAGCTCGCTGCCTCGGCGGAAAACCCCATCAATTACCACCTGACCGGCTCGGTGCGCCTGGCCCATGGGCGCAATCGCATGGACGAGTTTGCCCACGTCCAAAGCATGGCGCGCGCCCAAGGCCTGGACTATGAAATTCTGTCGCCCGCAGAGCTGAAAGGCCGCTACCCGCTGATCGAGACCCACGACCTGCAAGGCGCGCTGTGGGACCCGCTGGATGGTGATATTGACCCCTCGCAACTCACCCAGGCACTGGCCCGCGAGGCACGCCTGCTGGGCGCCACCATTCGCCGCCACACCCGTGTGACGGCGCTTGCGCAAAAGCCCAATGGCGAATGGCTGGTGACCACCGACAAGGGCGAAATCACCGCCGAGATCGTGGTTAACGCCGCAGGCTACCGAGCGGGCGAAGTCATGGCCATGGTGGGGCGGCACTTGCCCATTGCCGTAATGTCACACCAGTACCTGGTGACCGAGGACGTGCCCGAACTGGCTGGTCACACCGAAAGCGCCGGGCGCCTGCCGCTGTTGCGCGACCCCGACACCTCGTACTACCTGCGCCAGGAGCGCGGAGGCTTCATCCTGGGGCCCTACGAGTGGAAGGCCACGCCCATGTGGCTCGACGGCATGCCCGACGACTTTGCCAATCAGCTCTGGAACGACGACTTCGAACGGTTGGAGAAATACATCGAAGACGCCATGGCACGCGTGCCTGCGCTGGCGCGGGCCGGCATCAAACGCGGCGTCAACGGCCCCATACCGTATTCGCCCGACGGCAACCCCTACATCGGCCCCGAGCCGGGTTTGCGCAACTTTTTCCATTGCAACACCTTTAGCTTTGGAATCACCCAGGGCGGCGGCGCGGGCAAGGCGCTGGCTGAATGGGTGGTGCACGGCCAGACCGAGTGGGATTTGTGGTCGCTGGACCGGCGCCGCTACGGCGACTACGCCACCACCGAGTACACGGTGGCCAAAGCCATTGAGGTCTACCAGAATGAATACGCATCGTCCTTTCCCTACGAAGAACGCGCAGCCGGGCGGCCCTTGCGCACCTCGCCGTTGTACGACACGCTGGCGGCCAAGGGTGCGCGCTTTGGGGCACGCGGCGGTTGGGAGCGCGCGGTCTACCTGGACTTGAAGGGCGACATCCCGCCCGACACGCACTCCTTCCGGCGTGAAAACGTCTGGCACGGCGCGGTGGCCGAAGAAGTCAAAGCCGTGCGCGAGCGTGTGGGCATCTTGGATTTGCCGGGCTTTACCAAATACGAGCTCAAAGGCACCGGCGCGGCAAAGCATCTGGACTATTTGTCGTGCTCCAAACTGCCCAGCAAGGGCCGCGTGTCGCTGGCCTATGCGCTCACATCCACGGGCAAGCTGTGGAGCGAATTCACCATCACCCGCCTGGACGACGACCACTTCTACATCATCAGCGCGGCCATTGCGGCAACGCACGACATGGACTTGCTTCGCCAGGGCTTGGCCAGCGACAGCCCGATTAGCGTCACCGACGTGAGCGCTGACTTTGGCACACTCATCATCGCCGGACCCCGTGCGCGCGACGTGCTGGGGCAGGTAACGCAGGCCGATTTGTCCAACGCGGCTTTCCCGTGGCTAACCGCGCAAACCATAGAGACCGTCACGGGTCGCACGCTGGCCATGCGGGTGAACTACGTGGGCGAACTGGGCTGGGAATTACACGCACCGATGGACCAGCTACCGGCCCTGTACGCTGCCATCTGGGCTGCGGGCGCTGCCTACGACATACGCGACTTTGGCCTCTATGCAATGGACAGCCTGCGCGTGGACAAGTGCTACCGGGGCTGGAAGAGCGACTTGGAAAGCGGCTACACCCCACTGGAAGCATCTCTGGACCGCTTTGTGGACGTCCACAAGGCCGACTACGTGGGCAAAGCCGCGCTGGTGGCCGAGCACGCGCGCGGCGCCGCCCAGCGCTTTGTACCCCTGATTTTTGAAGAGGACGGCGATGCCGAAGCGCCCTACTGCGCGCAGGTGTTTGATGGCGCGACCAATATCGGCCTGACCACGTCGGGTGTCTGGAGCCACACCTTGAACAAGAGTGTGGCGCTGGCCTATGTCAGCGCGGCCCATGCCAAACCTGGGACCCGGCTGCAAGTGGAGGTTCTGGGCCAGATGCGCAACGCAACGGTGCACGCCGAACCCTTGTACGACCCAAAAAATGAGCGCCTGCGGGCCTGAGATTCCCCATTTCCTGACCCTTCACCGAGGTTTCATCCATGAGCGCAATTGCAGAAAAATCCAATCCCCGTGGCGGCGCACGTGAGGCCCGCCGCGCGGCCCGCTCCGCCCCCCTGCCCGACAACCTGCGCCCGGTGCGCCCCGGCATGAGCGGCGGCGCCTACAAGCCGCTCAGCGACGCCGACGTACTGAAAATCCACAACGCAGCGCTGGACGCGCTGGAACACATCGGCCTGGCCGACGCGCCCGAGAGCGGTATTGAGCTGATGACCAAGGCCGGCGCCAAACTCACTGACACGGGGCGCTTGATCTTTCCCCGCGCGCTGATTGAGGACACGGTGGCCAACGCTGCGCGCCACTTTGTGCTGCATGGCCAAGACCCAAAACACGACATGGAGCCCTGGGGCAACAAGGTGTATTTCGGCACGGCCGGCGCGGCCGTGAGCATGGTGGATGCCTTTACCGGCGAATACCGCGACTCCACCACGCAGGACCTGTACAACATTGCGCGCACGGTGGACACGCTGGAGCACATCCACTTTTTCCAACGTTCGGTGGTCTGCCGCGACCTGGATTTGCCGC
>CAIYQF010000120.1 GCA_903928325.1 uncultured beta proteobacterium
GTCGGCGCCATGCACCGCCAGACCTTCACCGCGACCCAAGTAGCCGACTATGGGGTCGCCGGGAACTGGACGGCAGCAGGTAGAAAATTTGACTGAGGCGTTTTCACTTCCATCAAGCGTAATTGTTCCCATGCCGTTGGCATTGGTGGCGCTAAAACGCTCACGGGTCAATAGCAACGCATCGGGGCGCTGCCCTGCATCACCCAACAGCAAAACCAGCCGCTTGGCCACAATATTGGCGATGCGCTTACCCAAACCGATGTCGGTCAGCAGTTCTTGTCGGTTTTTGCTGCCGGTAAAACGCAAGAGTTTGTCCCAGGTGGCAGCTGATGACTGTGCATCTGGGAATACTTCAATGCCTTCGGCGCGTAGCGCCTGGGCGAGCAGCTTGCTGCCGAGTTCCTCGGACTCTGTCAATTGCATGGTCTTGAGGTGGTGGCGGATTTTGGACCGTGCGCGGCCCGTGCGCACAAAGCTCAACCAGGCCGGGTTAGGCGCAGCGACCGAGGCGGTGACGACCTCGACCACATCGCCATTTTTAAGTTCGGTACGCAGCGCAACCTGTTCGCCATTGATGCGCGCGGCTATGGTTCGATCCCCCACATTGCTGTGGATCGCGTAGGCAAAGTCCACCACCGTAGCGCCTCGGGGCAGCGCCAATATCTGGCTTTTCGGGGTGAACACATACACGGCATCCGGGAACAAGTCGACTTTGACATGCTCCCAAAATTCGGCCGCGTCCCGGGTTTCATCCTGGATGTCGAGCAAGGACTGAAGCCACTGTGTGCCTAAACGGTTACTGGCACTGTCTTGGGGGTTGTTGACCTTGTAGAGCCAATGCGCGGCGACGCCTGATTCGGCCACCAGGTGCATAGACTCGGTACGCATCTGGAATTCGACGCTGATGCCAGAGGGCCCCACCAAGGTGGTGTGCAGCGATTGGTAGCCGTTGACCTTGGCAATCGCGATATGGTCTTTAAACCGTCCCGGCACCGGCTTGTAGAGTTGGTGCAGAATGCCAAGGGCGGTATAGCAATCGGTCGTTTCGGGCACCAGCACCCGAAAACCGTAGACGTCGGTCACTTGGGCAAAACTTAGGTGCTTGTCCTGCATCTTGCGGTAAATGGAGTACAAGGACTTTTCGCGCCCGGCGATCCGAACCGGCATGCCATGCGCGCCAAATGCGTGCTCCATTTCTTTTTTTACTTTTTGCAGCAGATCACGTCGGCGGCTGCGAGCCTTGGTCACTGCCTTGGTCAACACCGCGTAGCGCCAGGGCAGCAGGTGGCGAAAGGCCAGGTCTTGCAATTCCCGGTAGGTTTGGTTCAAACCTAGGCGGTGCGCAATCGGGCTGTAAATGTCCAGCGTTTCCTGTGCGATGCGGCCCCATTTGGCCCGCGGCATGTCGCCCATGGTGCGCATATTGTGGGTGCGGTCAGCCAACTTGATCAGGATGACCCGCACGTCGCGCGCCATGGCAAGTAGCATTTTGCGAAAGGACTCGGCCTGATTTTCTTCGCGGGTATTGAACGTCAGCTTGTCGAGCTTGGTCAGTCCATCCACCAATTCGGCCACGGGCGACCCGAATTTTTCTATCAACTCGATTTTGGTGACACCGCAGTCTTCCATTGCATCGTGCAAAAGCGCGGCCATCAGGGCCTGGGCGTCAAGTTTCCATTCGGCGCACTGGCTAGCCACTGCAATGGGGTGGGTAATGTAGGGTTCGCCACTGCTGCGCAACTGGCCTAGATGGGCCTCATCGGCAAAGCGGTAGGCCTGGCGCACCTGCGCCACCTCGGACTCGGACAGGTAGTCAAGTTTGGCAGTCAGGCCGTTAAAGCCCAACGATAGCGCCTTGGCAGGCCCTGCAGGGGCTAAAAGAGTCGTTGAAGGTTTACCCATTGGCTAAATGTAGCGCGCGCGCCGCAGGTGCTATACAGGCAGAGCCAATTTTCCCAAAAAAAAGCAGCGCGCCCTTAGCCACGCTGCTTGTGCATTACGTCAACGGCCTTGCAGTCGCAGCGCGTTTGGGCTTATTTCACCGCCGCAGCACTGACGTAGCCAGTTACGACTTTCCATTTTCCGTCCTGAATTTGTGACAGGCGCGAGGCGTCGCTGCCCAGCCGTTTGGTCGCACTGAAGGTGGCCTTGGCGCCACCAAACATGTCGGGCTCCAGTGTCGTTGAATCCATGGCCTTGATAAAGGTGTCGGTGGTCAGGTTTTTGCCTGCTTTGCCAGCCGCCAGTGCAAAGGAGTTAACGATGATGTAGCCATAGACAGAAAAGACAGTAGGGTCTTCATTGAACATGGTTTTGTATTTGTTGGCCCAAAAGCGGATGGGTTGCGATGCCTCGTCCGTGTAGGGGTTTTGCACGGTCATGGTGGCGTATAGGCCGTCCATCGCCTTGCCGCCAATTTTGTGGATCAGATCGGTATACGAGGCGCTGCTGCCTATAAATACCGGGTTAAAACCCAGTTTGCGTGCCGTGCCAATGGCGCCAATCGTCTCGCGGATGATGGTTCCCAGCACCACCAGTTCACAGCCGCTGGACTGCAGCTTAGAAATTTGTGAGGAGAAATCGGTGGCGCCGCGTTTGTAGGAAGTCCGCTCGGCGAATTCCATATTCATGGTTTTGAGACCTGCCTCCGCTCCGCGCAGCACTTCGAGGCCAAAGTCGTCATCCTGGTACAAAGTGCAGACCTTTTTTGCGCCTTTTTCCTTGACCAACCCTGGCAGGCTGACGCGCAATTGGTCGTAGTAGGTCGCGGCAAAGGAGTACTTCAAGCGGTCCAGGGGCTCGTACATCTCGCGCGCTGCGGTGATGGGGAAGAAATTGACGACATTCTTCTCGAACTGCACCGGCATAGCGGCCAGGTTTTGTGCTGTTCCGATATGACCGACCATGATGAAAATCTTGTCCTGGTTGACCAACTTTTGGGCAGCGAGCACGGCCTTCTTGGGGTCGTAGCCGTCGTCTTCGACCAGCAGCCGGAGCTTGCGGCCGTTGATGCCTCCTTGCTCATTGATCTCGGACACGGCCAATTGCATACCGGCGCGCGCTTGCTTACCAAAACCCGCCAAGGGGCCCGAAAGGTCTTGAATCGATCCCAGCAGGATTTCATCTTTGGATACGCCTTGCTGGGCCATAGCCCAGGGGCTGGCCAGCGCCAAGGCCAAAACAACTGCAGATGCAGCGGACAGTTTCATCTTCATCGGTGTCTCCTAGGGTGAAC
This sequence comes from uncultured beta proteobacterium, assembly GCA_903928325.1. Taxonomy (GTDB): domain Bacteria; phylum Pseudomonadota; class Gammaproteobacteria; order Burkholderiales; family Burkholderiaceae_C; genus Allorhodoferax. The sequence goes on from CAIYQF010000120.1 coordinate 3,236, forward strand.
GAAAATTATCTGAACCCCGCAGTTCCTAGGGAACTGGGGTTAACGCGGGGCCTCTTGGGCTAAATTTATTTGGCGTCAGCCACAGGCGTCCACTTGCCGTTCTGAATTTGTGACAAGCGTGAATACTCACTGCCCAAGCGCTGGGTGTTAGTAAACGTCAATTTGGGTGTGCCAAAAATGTCTGTGGGGACGGTCATGGTGTTCATAGCCTTCACAAAGCTCTCGGTCGTCAGGTTTGGCCCGGCCTTTTGCGTGGCCTGGATAAAGATGTCCACCATGATGTA
>CAIYQF010000121.1 GCA_903928325.1 uncultured beta proteobacterium
GTGGCTTCACCTTCTTTACCGACCACGTGCGCGACCGCCTGCGCATCGACTGGACGCGCTCCAACGTGCTGGAAGTGGCGGGCGGCCTGCTCACCGGGCGCATGGTGGACCAGCCCTGGGGCGATATTTGCGACGGCGCCGAAAAGCGAACCATGCTGCTGCAAACCTGCGCCCAGATGGGCATAAACCCTTCGCAGGCCATCGCCGTGGGCGACGGCGCCAACGACCTGCCGATGATGGGCGCCGCAGGCTTGTCTGTGGCGTACCACGCCAAACCGGCGGTGCGGGCGCAGGCCGTGGTGGCGATCAACGAGGGTGGGTTAGATCGGCTGCTCGAAGTGCTGGTGTAATTTCCCACTCCCCCACACACTTCCCACTCTCTCCCCCAACCCCTCTCTCGCCCAGCGGGCGAGAGAGGGGGGAAAGGAAAAGCTGGCATGAAACAAGCCCCAGCGCAGCTTGGAAAAAGCTAGCCCGCCAACACCTCGGCCCGCCCCGCCTCCACAGCAAACGCCGCCAGCGTGCGCACCGAACTGTCCTGCCGCTGCACATCGTCCAACACCCGCAAGCGCACCTGCAACTGCCCCGGCGTGAAATCGGCAAGCCCATAACCCCGGTATTGCGCGTTGGCAAACACAAAGTGCGGATTTTCTTGCAGCAGCGCGGCGGTGGAATCGGTCTTGCCCGATTTGGACGTGATGCTGGTGCCGCAAAACTCCACGCCCACTTTTTTGCTATCCGGGCGCGCGTAGTCGGCCAGCACGTGGCCGACCCAGTTCTCGTGCACGTCGCCGCCCAAAATCACGGCGTTGGCCACGCCGGGCTGCCGCAGCGCGGCGGTGAGGCGGGTGCGGGCGGCGCTGTAGCCGTCCCAGCCGTCGTTCCAGAACTTTTGCGCCGGGCCCAGCGCAAAGTCGCGCGGGCCAAAAAGGGTTTGCTGGCCCAGCACGTTCCAGCGCGCGCCGCCAGACGCCGACGCGGCCAGTGCGCTAGAGAGCCACTTTTCTTGCGTGCCGCCCAAAAGGCTGCGCGCGGGGTCGTTCCAAGCCGGGCAGGTCTCGGGGCGCACGATGGACGAGCCGGTTTTGCCGTCCGGGTTGCACACCTGGGGTCTTTGTACTGGCGGGCGTCTAGCAAATACAACTGCGCCAGGTTGCCGTAGGCGAGTTGGCCATAGAGCCGTATCTCCGCGTCCTGACCCAGGCCACCCAGGGCCTGCGTGAGCACACTGGCGCGCAGGGGCATGTTCTCGTAATACGCCTGGTAGGCCGCCGCCCGGCGCGCGGCAAAGTCCGGCGCGCTGACCAGACCGTCACCCGCTTGCAGACCGGCGTAGTCGTTTTGCACTTCGTGGTCGTCCCAGGTCATGAGCCAGGGGCAGGCGGCGTGCAGGGCTTGCAGGTCGGGGTCGCTTTTGTAGAGCGCGTAGCGGGCGCGGTAGTCGTCCAGCGTCAGCACCCTGCCGCCGCCGGGCTTGCGCAACTTGCTGCCAGTGCCGGGGTATTCGTAGAGGTAGTCGCCCAAAAACAGCACCAGGTCGGGCGCGTCGGCCAGAAGGTGGCGCCAGGCGCTGAAGTAGCCGTCTTCCCACTTTTGGCAGGAGGCGTAGGCCAGGCGCAGGCTTGCCACTGCGCTGCCGGGCGCTGGCAAGGTGCGGGTCTGGCCAGTGGCGCTGACGGCATCGCCCAAAATGAAACGGTAGTGGTAGCCGCGCGCGCTTTCCAGGCCTGACAGCTCCACGTGAACCGACCAGCCCAGCACGGCGCTGGCCAGGCTTTGGCCGCGCTGCACCACGCGGGCAAACTGCGCGTCGTGCGCCAGTTCCCAGCGCACGGCTGCTGTGCCGTCCGTTGTGGGGCGCAAGACTTTGGGGTCCAGCCGGGTCCACAGCACTACGCCGTCGGCCGTGGGTGAGCCGCTGGCCACGCCGCAAAAAAAGGGATCGTACAGCGCGCGGGTTTGGCTCTGGACGCTGCTGGGCAGCCAGTAGGCGCTGCCCGCGTTGGCTGCCCAGCGCAGCAACTGGCGGCGGTTTGGGCTCATCACGGGTGCACGGTGAGGCGTTGGCGCCAGGCCTGAAAGTCATACCACACGGGCCGCGCCACCAGTGCTACCAGCACCAAGGCCAGCGGCAGGGTGGCGATAAAGCCCACCGTCTTGAAGCCCCAGGCGCCGGTCAGCGCCCCTAGCACAAAGCTGGCCAGCAACGTCAGGTGGTTGCCAATCTTGACCCGGTTGGCGCGCACCTTTTTGGCCACTGGAAAACTGCGGTTGATGTAGACCAGGTTGCCCAATTCAATGCCCAGATCGGTGACCAGACCGGTGATGTGCGTGGTGCGGATTTCGGCATTGGAGCGCTTGGTAATCAGCGCATTTTGCAGTCCCATGATGAAGCACAGCAGCACCACCGCATACGGCACCAGCGCCACGCTGCGCGCATCAATCGCCGCGCCAAACAGACCAAATACCAGGAGCAGCACTGCTTCGACCACGAGCGGGCGGCTGAAGGCACTGCGCAGGTTGCGCCGCAGCGCCCAGCGCACCATCAGCGCCGTGGTCATGGCGCCGCCCACAAACGCCAGCAAGCACCACAGGCCTACCCACACCGCCAGCCAGCGCCCTAACACCGCGTTGTCGGCCATCGAAGAAACCACACCGCTCATGTGCGATGTGTACATGCCCACCGCTAAAAAACCGCCGGCATTGATCGCCCCAGCGACAAAACACAGCACCGCGCCCAGCTCCACATGGGACAGTACGCGCCCCCCACTCGGTGCGCCGGACGCGCCCGTCACAGGGCGGCGCCCAGACGGGCAACGCCCTCTTCAATCTTGGCCACATCGGCAGTGGCAAAGCTCAGGCGCAGGGTGGCGGCGTCCGGGTCATGGGCGTAAAACGGCGCGCCGGGCACAAAGGCCACCAGCCGCTCAATGGCACGCTTGGCAAATTCGGCCGCGTTGTCCGGGCCGCCTTCGGCGCCCGTGAGGCGCGCCCAGAAAAACATGCCGCCCTTGGGCGCGTCAAAAGCGATGCGCGCACCCAGGGCACTTTGCAGGCTGGCGGCCATCACCCGGGCGCGCTCAGCGTAGGTGCTGCGTACCGCGCCCAAAGCCGCGTCCAGCCGACCCAAGGTGAGGTAGTGCGCACCAATGGCCTGCGTCAAATTGCTGGTGTGCGCGTCGCTGAACTGCTTGCACATGGTGGCCCGCGCCAGCAGCTCGGGCGGCGCAATCATCCAGCCCACGCGCAGACCAGGGCTCAAGATCTTGCTCAGGCTGCCACAGTGCACCAAGTATTCGCGGCTGCCCGGCACCTGATCGCTTAAAGCGAGCAGGCTGGGTGGAGGTGCCTGGTCAAAGTACAACTCGCCATAGGGGTCGTCTTCCACAATCAGCGTGTGGGTGCGCGCGGCAATTTCCAGCACGCGCAAGCGGCGCTCCAGTCTGAGTGTGGCGCCGCTGGGGTTGCCGAAGGTGGGTATCAGGTAGACCAGCTTCGGTTTGTGCTCGTCGATCAGCTGCTCCAAGCGGTCCACGTCCACGCCGTGGGCGTCCACGCCGTGGGCGTCAATCGGGGCGCCAATCAAATGCGCGCCGTAGAGGCGAAAGCATTGGATGGTGGCCAAAAACGTGGGCGCTTCGACAATCACTTTGTCGCCCGGCGAGATCATGGTCTTGCCAATCAGGTCCAACGCCTGCTGGCTGCCGGTGGTGACGATCAGGCCGTCCGGTGCTACGGTGGCGCCCTTGCCTGCCATGAAGTGGCTGATCTGCTCGCGCAGCGGGCCCCAGCCTTCGGTGGCGCCGTATTGCAGCACCGGGCCAGGGTTCTTGGAGAACACCGCGTCCGCAGACATTTGCAAGCCCTCCACGTCAAACAGCGCCGGGTCTGGGAACCCCCCCGCAAAGCTGATGATGCCGGGCTTGCCCAGCAGCTTGAACAGCTCGCGGATGGCGGAGGTTTCGACGTTTTGCAGGCGGTCGGCGAATTGCAAGGGCATGGTGTATCTTGTCCGTGTGGTTTTGCCGCTATTGTCTTCTTTTCAAACCGCCCGCCCAAGCTTCCACGCTATGAACGCCACCCAGATCGAGACCTTCTTCGCCACCCTGCAAGCGGCCAATCCGCACCCGCAAACCGAGCTGCACTACGCCAGCGTGTTTGAACTGCTGGCGGCAGTGCTGCTGTCGGCCCAGGCCACCGACGTGGGCGTGAACAAGGCCACCCGCGGCCTGTTTGCCGTGGCCAACACGCCGCAAAAAATCATCGCCTTGGGCCTAGCGGGCCTGGAGGCACAGATCAAAACCATAGGCCTGTTTCGCAGCAAGGCGCGCCATCTATTGCAAACCTGCGAAATATTGGTCGCGCAACACGGCGGCGTGGTGCCCCGCACCCGCGAGGCGCTCGAAGCCCTGCCCGGCGTGGGCCGCAAAACCGCCAACGTGGTGCTCAACGTAGCCTTTGGCGAGCCCACCATGGCGGTCGACACCCATTTGTTTCGCCTGGGCAACCGCACCGGCCTGGCGCCAGGGAAAACGCCCTTGGCAGTCGAACTCAAACTGCTCAAACGCATCCCCCAAAAATACCTGGTGGACGCCCACCACTGGCTGATATTGCACGGCCGCTACGTGTGCCAGGCGCGCAAGCCGCAGTGCGGGAAGTGTGCAGTATCGGCGGTGTGCGGGTTTAAGGGGAAGCGGAGCACCTAGGGCGTACACCTACACTCGCTGCCATGGAAACGTTTGACGTGGTGGTGGTCGGCGCAGGCGCAGCCGGTCTTTTTTGCGCCGGTGTGGCGGGGCAGCGCGGCCTCAAAGTGCTGGTGATCGACCACGCGGAAAAAGTGGCCGAAAAAATCCGCATCTCTGGCGGTGGCCGCTGCAATTTCACCAACCTGGACACCACGCCCACCCACTTCATCAGCGACAACCCGCGCTTTTGCCGCTCCGCTCTGTCACGCTATACGCCGCGCGATTTTGTGAATTTACTGGAAAAGCATGGCGTGGCCCACCATGAAAAGCACAAGGGCCAGCTGTTTTGCGACGGTTCGGCCGAGGACATCATCAAGGTGCTGCTGGCCGAGTGCGCAAGCGGCGGTGTCACCCGCTGGCAGCCCTGCCGCATCACGGGCTTGCACGCCACAGGCCAAGAAACCGTTTTAGAAGGCGAGCCAGCCCCGCGCTACCGGCTCGACACCAGCAACGGGCCGCTGACCTGCCAATCTGTGGTGATGGCCACCGGCGGACTATCGATCCCCAAAATCGGCGCGACCGACTTTGGCTACCGCATCGCACGCCAATTTGACCTGCCCGTGGTAGCGACCCGCCCCGCCCTGGTGCCGCTGACCTTTGACGAAGCCCAATGGGCGCCGTTCGCGCAGCTTTCGGGGCTGTCCTTGCCCGTGCACATTTCCACGGGCAACAAAAAGTCCGCAATTTCCTTTTCAGAAGACCTGTTGTTCACCCACCGGGGTCTGAGCGGCCCGGGTGTGCTGCAAATTTCCAGCTACTGGCACGCCGACACCCCTATTTGCCTCGACCTGGCGCCTGGCCTAGATGTGGCGCAGCAGTTGCTGCAAACCAAAACCCGCTCGCGCAAACTGCTGTCCAATGAACTGGCCTCCATGGTGCCCAGCCGCCTGGCCGAAACCTGGGTTGCCCAAGGGGCTGCGCTGGGCCAGCCATGGGACCGCGCTGTGGCTGATACTCCGGACAAAGCACTGGCCGCCCTGGGCGAACGCCTGAGCCGATGGGAACTCACGCCCAGCGGCACCGAGGGCTACCGCAAGGCCGAAGTCACAGCTGGCGGGGTGAGCACCGCCGTGTTGTCGAGCCAAACCATGGAGTCACGGCAAACAGGACTGTATTTCATCGGCGAGGTGGTGGACGTCACCGGGTGGCTGGGCGGCTACAACTTCCAATGGGCCTGGGCTAGCGCGCATGCGTGTGCCACGGCATTGGCCGACGCACGAACAGCCCAAAAATCCTGAGCCTTCAGGGCTATAATCCATGGCTTTGCTGGCAAACCCCCGCTGCCTGATCAACTTTTTAGCGGGGAACACGCTGTACCTGGAACGGGAGGCCCGATCTTCCCCCGTAACCGGCGTAGGCACATTTTGGACACCCTTACGTAATGACAACGATCCGTGTAAAAGAAAACGAACCCTTTGACGTCGCTCTGCGCCGCTTTAAACGCACCATCGAGAAGCTCGGCTTGCTCACTGACTTGCGCGCCCGCGAGTTCTACGAGAAGCCCACTGCCATTCGCAAGCGCAAAAAAGCCGCTGCCGTGAAGCGCAACTACAAGCGCA
>CAIYQF010000122.1 GCA_903928325.1 uncultured beta proteobacterium
GGACGTCAACACCGCGCGCCACGCCATTGCCAGCGGCAAGCTCGACATGGTGGGCATGACGCGCGCCCACATGGCCGACCCGCACATCGTGCGCAAGATTGTGGAAGGCCGCGAAGACACCATTCGCCCCTGCGTGGGCGGCAACTTTTGCCTGGACCGCATCTACGCCGGGGGCGAGGCCTATTGCATCCACAACCCCTCCACCGGGCGCGAACTCACCCTGCCCCACGCCATTGCGCCCGCGCCCACCCAGCGCAAAGTGCTGGTCGTGGGCGCAGGCCCCGCCGGGCTGGAGGCGGCGCGCGTGAGCGCCGAGCGCGGTCACACGGTCACCGTGCTAGAAGCCGCGCCCAAACCCGGCGGCCAGATTCGCCTCACCGCCTTAAGCCCCCGGCGCAAAGAGATGCTCAGCATCATCGACTGGCGCATGGCCCGCTGCGAAGAGCGCGGCGTGACCTTCCGCTTCAACACCCTGGCCGACGAGGCCACGGTGCTGGCCGAGCGCCCGGACGTGGTCATCATCGCCACGGGCGGCCTGCCGCACACCGAGGTGCTGTCCACGGGCAACGACCTGGTGGTGTCCGCCTGGGACATCTTGGGCGGCGACGTGAAACCGGGCCAAGACGTGCTGCTGTTTGACGACGCGGGCGACCATTCGGCCCTGCAAGCCGCCGAAGTAATTGCCCAAAGCGGTGCGCGGCTGGAAGTGGTCACCCCCGACCGCAGCTTTGCGCCCGAGGTCATGGCCATGAACCTGGTGCCCTATATGCGCAGCCTGCAAAAGCTGGACGTGACGTTTACCGTCACCTTTCGCCTGCAATCGGTGGCGCCCCACCCCAAGCACAGCGGCAAACTGCTGGCCGTGCTGGGCAGCGACTATGGCGGCGTACGCAAAGAACGCGTGGTGGACCAGGTGGTGGTCAACCATGGCACGCTGCCGCTGGAAGACCTGTACTTTGCGCTCAAACCCCACTCCAGCAACCAAGGCGCGGTGGACTATGGCGCGCTGATCGCGGGCCAGACCCAAACGGTGGCCAGCAACCCGGCGGGCAGCTTTCAGCTTTTTCGCATTGGCGACGCAGTGGCGGCGCGCAACACGCATGCGGCGGTGCTGGATGGCTTGCGGCTGGCGCGGGAGTTGTGACCCCGTTGCAGTAATCCCATATGGAACCACCGCACAAAGACAGGCTTAAGTTCCGCGCAACACGCGCGTGTCGGCTGCGAGTTGGGTGATGCGCGCCCAATCGCCCTGGACAAGAGCGTCGGCGGGCACCAGCCACGAGCCGCCCACGCAGACCACGTTGGGCAGGGCCAAAAAGTCAGCGGCGTTTTGCAGGCTCACGCCGCCCGTGGGGCAAAAGCGCACGTCAAAGAAGGGGCCGCTCCAGGCCTTGAGCATGGCCGGACCGCCTGCTTGCATGGCGGGAAAGAACTTGAGTTCGGTAAAGCCGTCTTCTTGCGCCATCATGATTTCGCTGCCCGTGGCCACCCCGGGCAAGAGCGCCAGGCCCACGTCGCGGCAGGCCTGGCCCACGGCGCTTGTGTAGCCGGGGCTCACTGCAAAGCGGGCGCCGGCGTTGGCTGCTGCCTGCGCGTCGGCGCGCGTGCGCACCGTGCCTGCGCCAACTACGGCCTCGGGCACCGCGCGTGCAATGGCTTCAATGCAGGCCAGCGCCTGCGGCGTGCGCAGAGTGACTTCGAGCATGCGCACGCCACCGGCCACCAGAGCGCGCGCCATGGGCACGGCGTGGGCCACGTCGTTCAAGACGATCACCGGGATGACGGGGGCGTCTTGCATCACTTGCAAGGCGGTGAGTGGGGCAGAAGCGTTCAGGGCTGTGGTCATGGCTTTGTCTCGTTGGAATGTGGGGGGACGGATCGGCTCGGACTAGAGCCAGCTGCAAGCGCCCTCTTCCGCTGCAAGCGCATTTCGCCGCATGCCAGCAAAGAGTTCACGCCCCATGCCGAGCCCGTTCGCAGTACGCAGTGCGTTTGGCATCGTA
>CAIYQF010000123.1 GCA_903928325.1 uncultured beta proteobacterium
GCACTTTGAGTTCCGCTTCCCGCTCGTGGGACAGATCCAAACCAAGGGTGTACAAGTGAGCCTGCGCCAGGCACTGGAGCCCTGGCATGTGATGGGCGAGGAGGGCACCGCAGGCGGAACCGCGCGCTATGTGGACTCGTCGCTGGAGCGTCTTGAAGTCAAGGTCAACGGCCTCAACAGCAGCCGCTACACAGTCACCGTCAACGGTCATCCCGTGCCGCTGCAGCCCACGGGCGTGGTAGGCGAGTTTGTGGCCAGCGTGCGCTACAAGGCCTGGAATCCGCCGTCGTCCTTGCACCCGTCCATCGGTGTGCATGCGCCGCTGACCTTTGACGTGGTGGACACCTGGATGCAGCGCTCGCTGGGCGGCTGCCAATACTTTGTCTCGCACCCCGGTGGCTTGTCGTACGACACCTTGCCGGTCAATGCGTATGAAGCCGAGAGCCGCCGCCTGGCGCGCTTTGCCCGCATGGGCCACACGCCGGGTGCGATGCAGCTGCCGCAGCCCAACGCGGCGCTGGTGCCCAGCGCGGAGTTTCCGTTCACGCTGGATTTGCGCCGCTGCCCGGCCTGAGGCGCGCGCCCGCGTGCTTGGCCCGACCCCGGCAATAATCCCTCTCAGTGGAAAACTTCAAAACCCTGCCGCCCCTGCCGGGGTCAGTGCGCGCCGCTGGCCTCGCGCACAGCCTGGGCAACCCGGCTTTGTTGCGCCAGGCGCAGGCCGCGCCAGCCGGTGTCTGGGACGAACTGCGTGGCGGGGTGGACGCGGCGCAGGCCTCCAGCAGTGGTTTCGTGCCGCTGAGCGGCCCCTGGTCCTCGTTCATTGACCACCTGGGCCCGCAAGGCCTGCTGGGCCTGAACCCCCGCATGGCCCAGTTGGAGCGCCAGGTGCGCGACAACGGCATTTCCTACAACGTCTACGCCGACGCCGACCGGCCCCAGCGCCCCTGGTCCTTGGACCTGTTCCCGCTCATGGTGGACGCTTTGAGCTGGCAGCAAATTGAAGCCGGGGTGTTGCAGCGCATGCGCTTGCTTGAACACATCATGGATGACACCTACGGTGAGCAGCGCCTGCTGCAAACCGGCATGCTGCCCGCCGCGCTGGTGCAAGGCCACCCGGGCTATTTGCACGCCATGCAAGGGGTGGCGCCCGTGGGCGGCCAGCACCTGGCACTGGCCGCTTTTGACCTGGCGCGCGGCCCCGACGGCTGCTGGTGGATGCTGTCCCAGCGCACCGAGGCGCCTTCGGGGCTGGGCTATCTGCTTGAGAACCGGCTGCTCATCTCGCGCCAGTTTCCGCAGGCGTTTGACGCCATGGCGGTGCAGCGCCTAGCCGAGGCCTACCGCGGCTTGGTGGATGGATTGAAGCAGCGCTCGCCCGCCGGGGCGGATGCGCACATCGCTTTGCTCACGCCTGGCCCCTACAACGAAACTTATTTTGAACACGCCTACCTGGCGCGCTACCTGGGCCTGACCTTGGTGCAAGGGGGCGACCTGCTGGTGCGCCACCAAAAGCTCTACCTCAAAACCCTGCAAGGCCTGCAGCGCGTGCACGGTTTGCTCAAGCGCGTAGACGACGCCTGGTTGGACCCGCTGGAGCTGCGTGCCGAATCGACCCTGGGCGTTCCGGGCCTGTTGCAGGCGGTGCGCGCAGGCCATGTGCTGGTGGCCAATGCGCCGGGCTCGGGCTTTTTGGAGTCCAGCGCTTTGTTGGGCTTTATGCCCGCGCTAGCCCAGTCACTGCTGGGCGAGGAGCTGCGCCTGCCAGCCATCCCCAGCTGGTGGTGCGGTGAGCGCAGCGCCATGCAGCAGGTGCTGCCGCGCATGGCCGACTGCGTGATCAAGCCCAGCTACCCGGCGTTTTCGGGGCGCAACAGTTTTGAGCCCGTGGTGGGGCGCAATCTGTCGCAGCGCGAGCGCGACGAGTGGTCGGGACGCATTTTTCGCGATGGCGCGTCGCACACCTTGCAGGCCTTTTTGCCGATCTCGCACACGCCGGTATGGCAGGCCGACGCGCTGGCGCCGTCCATCGGCATGCGCCCGGTGATATTGCGGGTGTTCGCCCTGGCCAACGCACAGGGCGGCTGGAGCGTGCTGCCCGGCGGCCTGGCGCGCCTGGGCACGCGTGAGGGCATTGCCTCCATGCAGCGCGGCGGCAGCAGCGCTGACGTGTGGGTGCTGACCGGCCGCTCGGGCGACGCCCAGGCAAGCTCCGCCGGCCAGACCCAAACCCAGTCCCACAGCGCCGGCCAAAGCCAGTCGCAAAGCCAGACCGCCATCGACGTGCCCTTGGCGCCCTTGGTGGCCGCCGCGCCGCTGGGGTCTGTCACGTCGGCGCCAGCGCACCGACAGCGCATCGTCACCAGCCGCGCCGCTGAAAACCTGTTTTGGATGGGCCGCTACACCGAGCGCAGTGAAAACACCTTGCGCTTGTCGCGCCTGGCGCTCGACGTGCTGGGCAGCGAGGACCAAACGTGCGCCCCACTGGTGGCCTGGCTCAATGGCCTTGCGGTGGCGCA
>CAIYQF010000124.1 GCA_903928325.1 uncultured beta proteobacterium
TGCACAACACCTTTGTGGTCAACGACCTCAAGGCCAAGGGCGCGATTTTTATTGAAGAGCTCAGCGATGTTCCACCCGGCGCCACCCTGATTTTTTCAGCGCACGGCGTGAGCAAAGCGGTGCAGGCCGATGCCCAGGCGCGCGGCTTTCAGGTGTTTGACGCCACTTGCCCGCTGGTGACCAAGGTGCACGTGGAAGTGGCCAAGCTGCACAAAGAGGGCTATGAGTTCATCATGATCGGCCACAAAGGCCACCCCGAGGTGGAAGGCACCATGGGCCAGTTGGACAGCGGCATTCACCTGGTGGAGGACGTGGCCGACGTGGCGCGCGTGCAGCCCGGCCAGACCGAGAAGCTGGCCCTGGTAACGCAAACCACCCTGAGCATGGACGACGCCGCCGACATTGCTGCCGCCGTCAAAGCGCGCTTTCCCAAAGTGCGCGAGCCCAAGCAGCAAGACATTTGCTACGCCACCCAAAACCGCCAGGACGCCATCAAGGTCATGAGCCCGCAGGTAGACGTGGTGATTGTGGTGGGCAGCCCCACCAGTTCCAACAGCAACCGCCTGCGCGAGGTGGCGCAAAAGCTTGGCACCGACAGCTACATGGTTGATGGTGCGCACGAGCTGCAAGCCGCTTGGTTTGAAGGCCGCTCGCGCGTCGGCCTGACGGCGGGCGCCTCGGCACCCGACGTGCTGGTGCAGGCGGTGATTGCGCGCTTGCGCGAACTCGGCGCCGTGTCGGTGCGCAAGATGGACGGCGTGGTGGAATCCATCAAGTTTCCGCTGCCCAAGGGCCTCAAGCGCGATGCGCATTGAGCGCATCCCGTCCACCACCCTAAAATTTGAGGCTTCGCGGCCCCCAACCCACTTCATCACCCATACCCATGCTTGACATCAACCTGCTGCGCAAAGACCTGCCCTCGGCCGTGGCCCGCCTGGAAACCCGCAAATTGCCCCAGTTGTTCCTGAATGTGGACGCTTTCACTGCCTTGGAGGCCGAGCGCAAGTCCATTCAGACCCGCACCGAAGAAATCCAGGCCAAGCGCAACGCCCTGAGCAAGCAAATCGGCCAACTCAAAGCCAAAGGCCCGGCCGGTCAGGCCGAGGTGGATGCGGTAATGGCCCAAACTGCCGACATCAAAGGCGAGCTCGAAAGTTCGGCGGCGCGCCTGGAGCAAATCCAGACCGAGCTGCAAACCATGCTGCTGCTGGTGCCAAATTTGCCGCACGACAGCGTGCCGCGTGGTGCGGACGAGCACGGCAATGTCGTGGTGCGCACCTGGGGCACGCCCCAAGCCATGGACTTTGATATCAAAGACCACGTGGACTTGGGCGAGCCGCTGGGCCTGGACTTTGAGATGGGCGTCAAGCTCACCGGTTCGCGCTTTACCGTGATGAAAGGCCCGCTGGCCCGCCTGCACCGTGCGCTCGCCCAGTTCATGCTCGACGTGCAAACCCAAGAACACGGCTATACCGAGTGCTACACCCCCTACGTGGTCAACGGCGACACCCTGCGCGGCACCGGCCAGTTGCCCAAGTTTGAGGGTGACCTGTTCGCGGCCAAAAAGGGCGGCCAAGACGGCGAAGCCCAGCCCGACAACACCGCGCTCTACCTGATTCCCACCAGCGAAGTGACGTTGACCAACTTTGTGCGCGATGTCGTGGTGGCAGAGGCTGATTTGCCCCTCAAGCTCACCGCCCACACGCCGTGCTTTCGGTCTGAAGCCGGTAGTGCCGGGCGTGACACGCGCGGTCTGATCCGCCAGCACCAGTTTGACAAGGTGGAAATGGTGCAAATTGTGCACCCCGACCACAGCTACGACGCCCTGGAGCAAATGACCGGCCACGCCGAAGCCATCCTGCAAAAGCTAGGCTTGCCCTACCGGGTGATGAGTTTGTGCACCGGCGACATGGGCTTTGGCGCGGCAAAAACCTACGATTTGGAAGTGTGGCTGCCGGCGCAAAACACCTTTCGCGAGATCAGCTCGGTGTCCAACTGCGAAGCCTTTCAGGCCCGGCGCCTGCAAGCGCGATTCAAGAACGCGCAGGGAAAAAACGAGTTTGTGCATACCCTGAACGGCTCGGGCCTGGCCGTAGGCCGCACGCTGGTGGCTGTGCTGGAGAACTACCAAAACGCCGACGGCTCAGTCACCGTTCCTGAGGCGCTACGCCCCTATCTGCGTGGTCTTGTCACCCTGGCGCCCTGATAGAATTGCCGCATCGCTGAACGAGGCGAAAACGGAGAGATGGCAGAGTGGCCGAATGTACCTGACTCGAAATCAGGCGTACCGCAAGGTACCGTGGGTTCGAATCCCACTCTCTCCGCCA
>CAIYQF010000125.1 GCA_903928325.1 uncultured beta proteobacterium
CGGGAACGTTTTCAACAAAGCTGGTCACCACTTTGTCGCCAAACTCTTTTTCGACCGCCTTGCGGGCGTTGTCATGGGCAAAGGTCCAACCGCCGTCACCCACCGGGCCGACATAAGCGAAGGCAATTTTCAACGGCTCGGGCTTGGCCGGGGCCGCGGCCGCGGCTGGCGCAGCGGCAGGAGCTGGCGCTTCTTCCTTCTTGCCGCAGCCCACCAGCGCGGCAGCAGCCACGGCGGTCAGTGCTGCAAGTTTCAGCAGCGAACGTTTTTGCACATCTGTCATTTCATTTCCTTTGTGAAGTAAGGGTTCAAGGGTAACAATCAGGAGCCAGGGTAAAACGGTTTTCCGATGGAAGCTGGCATATTAATCCGAATCCAGGCCGGATTTCGCGAGATCAGCGCCAAAACCACGATGGTGGCGACATAGGGCAGCATGCTCAGGAACTGGCTGGGCACGTCCACGCCGATACCCTGGAGGTGAAACTGCAGCATGGTTACCCCACCAAACAGGTAGGCCCCTAACAGCACGCGGCCGGGACGCCAAGTGGCAAACGTGGTCAGCGCCAGCGCAATCCAGCCCTTGCCCGCCACCATGCCTTCCACCCACAGCGGCGTGTAAATAACGGAAATATAGGCGCCCGCCAAACCGCACAGCGCGCCGCCGGCCACTACGGCGCACATGCGGATCCGGCGCACCGGGTAGCCCAGCGCGTGCGCCGACTCGGGTCGCTCGCCCACGCTGCGCAGCACCAAACCCGAGCGCGTGCGGTACAACCACCATACCAGCGCCCCGGCAAACAGCACGGTCAGGTACACCAGCGGATGGTGCTTGAACAGCGCAGATCCCAAAAACGGAATATCGGACAGACCAGGAATCGCAAAGCTCGCGCGCTCGGGCATTTTTTCCTGCACATAGCTCACGCCCGCAAAGGCAGAAAAGCCAGCGCCAAACAGGCTCAGCGCCAGCCCGGTGGCGTACTGGTTGGTATTGAGCCAGATCACCAGCGCACCAAAAATAGCCGCCATCACGGCCCCGGCCAAAATGCCCGCCGCAAACCCCAGCGTGTCGCTGCCGGTATGCACCACCGCTGCAAAACCGGCAATGGCCGCGCACAGCATCATGCCCTCGGCGCCTAGGTTGACGATGCCGGCCTTTTCATTGATCAGCAGGCCCAGCGAGGCAATGGCCAGCACGGTGCCCGCGTTCAGGGTGGCAGCAATGAGGAGCGCGTAAGGTTCCATGATCTTGGGCGCTCCTTAAGGGTTGGCAACAGCGCGCGCTTGGCGCACCAGGCGGTAATTGACCAGCGTATCGCAGGCCAGCAAGGTAAACAGCAGCAGGCCCTGGAATACACCCGTCAGCGATTTGGGCAGCCCCAGACGCGACTGGGCGAGTTCGCCACCAATGTAAAACATGCTCATCAACAAGCTGGAGAACACCAGCCCCAACGGGTGCAGGCGCCCCACATAGGCCACAATGATGGCGGCAAAGCCGTAGCCCGCAGGCACATAGGGCGTGAGCTGGCCGATCGGCCCTGCCACCTCCAAGGCGCCAGCCAAACCGGCTAGGCCACCCGAGACCAACAAGGCCGTCCACAGCGCCTGGCGCGAAGAGAACCCGGCGTAGCGCGCCGCCGCGGGCGCCAAACCACCCACCTGCTGCGCAAACCCGGCCCGGGTGCGAAACAAAAACACCCACACGGCCCCCACGCCCGCCAGCGCAAACAGCACGCCGATGTTCATGCGCGAACCGCTCAAAAGCTTGGGGATGCGGGTGACCGCTTCAAAATTTTGGGTTTGCGGGAAGTTATAGCCATGCGGATCCTTCCAGGGGCCGTAGACCAGGAAGCCCAGCACCTGCACCGCCACATAGACCATCATCAGGCTGACCAAAATTTCGTTGGCATTGAATCGGTCGCGCAACAGCGCAGTAATACCTGCCCAAACCATGCCGCCCAACACGCCAGCCAAGAGGACCGGCACCACAATCCAGCCGCCCGTGGTTTTGTCTGCCATCAGCGCCACGCCGCTGGCCGCCACTGCGCCCAGAACGTACTGGCCCTCGGCGCCGATGTTCCACACGTTGGAGCGAAACGACACCGCCAGCCCCAGCGCGATTAACAAGAGCGGCGTGGCCTTGACCACCAATTCACCCAGCGCGTAACTGTTCTTGATGGGCTCCCAAAAAAAGATCTGCAGACCGCGCAGCGGGTCTTTTCCCAGCAGCTTGAACAGCACCAGACCGATCAGCACGGTGAGCGCCAGCGCCAGCACGGGTGAGGCAAACGTCCACCAACGGGAAGGCTGGGGACGAACCTGAAGGCGAAAACCCCTCATGCTGGGCTCCACAAACCGCTCATCCACTCGCCCAGGCGTTCCACCGTGGCCTGTGCGGTGGCCACCGAGGGCGATAGTTTGCCGTGGGCGATCACATGCAAGCGATCGCACACTTCGAACAACTCGTCGAGTTCTTCGCTGACCACCAGCACGGCGCATCCGGCATCGCGCAAGGCCAGCATCGCACCGCGAATCTGCGCCGCCGCGCCCACGTCCACGCCCCAGGTGGGTTGCGAGACGATGAAGAGGCTGGGCTGGGCGTCGATCTCCCGCCCGACAATGAATTTTTGCAAATTGCCGCCTGAGAGCGAGCGCGCGGCGGCCTCCGGCCCGTTGGCCTTGACGCCAAAACGCTCCATGATGCGCCGGGCCTGCGCATCGAGCTGGCGCAATTGCAACCATCCGCCAAAAAACCGGGGCGCAGCAATAGCCTCTCTGCGCGTGAGCAGCAGATTTTGCGCCAGGCTTAGCGTCGGAACGGCGCCGCGCCCTAGGCGCTCCTCGGGCACAAAGTGCAGGCCCAGCTTGCGCCGTGCGCCGGGATGCAGCGCAGCCACGTCATGCTCTCCCATGGTGATGCTGCCCGCGCTGGCGCGGCAGTCTTCGCCCGACAAGGCGTAGAGCAGCTCTTTTTGGCCGTTGCCCGAGACACCGGCAATGCCCACCACCTCGCCCGCACAGACCTGCAAATCGATACCCTTGAGGTCCACGCCAAACTGGTCTTCCCGCGCCAGGCTGAGGCCCCGCACCGCCAAGCGCGCTGCTCCGGGCGCGCGCGCGTGGTGCACCAGCTTGGGCGGCTCGGCACCAATCATCAGGCGCGACAAAGAGGCATTGGATTCCTCGGCTGGGTTGCACACGCCCGTGACCTTGCCCCCGCGAAGCACGGTGCAGGCGGTACACAGGGCGCGGATTTCATGGAGCTTGTGGCTGATGTACACAATGCTGCAACCCTCGGACGCAAGCTGCTGGAGCACCACAAACAGTTTTTCCACCGCCTGGGGCGTGAGCACCGATGTCGGTTCGTCCAATATCAGCAACTGTGGATTGGTCAGCAGCGCGCGGATGATTTCCACCCGCTGCATCTCCCCCACGCCCAGGGTGTGCACCGGGCGGCTGGGGTCAATGTCCAAGCCGTACTGGGCCGACTTTTGGGTTATGCGCTCTGCCACCTGGTTCAGGCTCAAGCTCTTGTCCTGGCCCAGCCACACGTTCTCGGCCACCGTCAGCGTGTCAAACAGGTTGAAGTGCTGAAACACCATGCTGATGCCCAGGGCGCGCGCCTCTTTGGGGTTGCGAATGTGCGCCACCTGGCCGTTGAACACGATCTGCCCGGCGTCGGGCTTGACCGATCCGTAGATGATCTTCATCAGCGTGGACTTGCCCGCGCCGTTTTCGCCCAGCACCGCGTGCGTCTGGCCGGGCAGCACCGTCAAGGCCACGTCGCTATTGGCCACCACGCCCGGATAGGCCTTGGTGATTCCGGTGAGTTGAAGACGGGGGACAGGCATGCGGCTTTGGGGGGGATGGTGCGGGTGCGGGTGGCCGACGGTGATTGAGTGCGTATGCTAACGGCTTGCAAAGGGTGGACTTCACCTGAATTACCCTTGCACCATCTTGAGGCACAAAGGACGGGTTTGATGGACACACTAGCAAGTAGCAAGCCGGGTATCAACAAGCCGGTCCGGTTTTTCAAAGGTGGCACCGTGCACACGCTGGAGCAGGTGGCGCCCACGCGTACCCTGCTGGAAGTGCTGCGCGAAGACCTGCATTGCACCGGCACCAAAGAGGGCTGCGGCGAAGGCGACTGCGGCGCCTGCACCGTGGTGGTGGGCGAGCTGCGTGGCGGCAAGTTGCACACCCAAGCGGTGAACAGTTGCATCAAGCTGGCGCATGCGGTAGACGGCTTGGCCGTGTGGACCGTGGAAGACCTGGCCACGCCCGACGGTGGCCTGCACCCGGCGCAATCCGCCATGGTGGCCTGCCACGGCTCGCAATGCGGGTTTTGCACGCCGGGATTTGTGATGAGCCTGGCGGCGCTGGCGGAACAACACCCCAAACGCGCCATCAGTCTCGAGGCGGCGTCCCAAGCGCTATCTGGCAATCTGTGCCGCTGCACCGGCTACCGGCCCATATTGGACGCGGCGCAGGCTATGGGAGATTTGCCGCACCAGCCTTTGGACACCCCCGCAGTGCGCGGCGGCCTGCGCGCCCTGGCCCAAGTGGCACAAGCCGAAGCCGCCGCGCTGGCGCCCCGCCAGCTTACAGCCCAACGCGCCCGAAAGCCTGCTGCGAGCGCCTACGCCGCGCCCACCGACTTGGTCACCCTGCTGGCGCTGCGCCAAGCGTATCCGCAGGCCCAAGTCGTGGCCGGGTGCACCGATGTCGGCCTGTGGATCACCAAACAGCACCGCGACTTTGCGCAAATCTTGGACGTGACGCGCGTGGAAGAACTGCGCCAAATCGACCACTACCCGCAGCACATCGCCATAGGCGCAGCGGTCAGCCTGACAGACGCATTTGCCGCCCTGGTGGCGCAGCGCCCGCAGTTGCAAGGCTTTGCCCAACGCTTTGCCGGCCTGCCGGTGCGCAATGCGGGCACGCTGGGCGGCAATGTAGCCAACGGCTCACCGATTGGCGACTCCATGCCGCTGCTGATTGCCCTGGGCGCCCACCTGGTACTGGCCAGCGCGCGCGGCTACCGCGAAATGCCGCTGGAGGACTTCTACCTTGCCTACCGCCAAACCGCGCTGCGCGGCGATGAAATCGTGGGCTGGATTACCGTGCCCAAACCCTTGCCCGCGCTGCGCAGCCGCAGCAAAACAAGCATTGCCAACGGCGAGTTCTGCCGGGTCTACAAAATCTCCAAGCGCCATGAGGACGACATTTCCGCCGTTTGCCTCGCGCTGCAACTGCGCTTGGACAAAGGCCAGGTAGTGGACGCGTCGATAGGCGCCGGTGGCGTGGCCGCTACGCCCGTGCGCGCCCGCGCTACCGAAGCCGCACTGCGAGGCCAGCCCTGGAACGCCGACACGGTGCACGCCGCCATGGCCACGCTGCGCGCCGAATTCGCGCCGATTTCGGACATGCGCGCCAGCAGCGCCTACCGCCGCGAGGTGCTGGGCAACCTGCTGTGGCGCTACTGGCTGGAGAGCCAAGGCAACACCGCCACCGACTTGCAAAGCCTGACCCTGGAAGGGCCACAGCCATGAAAAACGCTACGCCCGCAAAGCCCCGCAAGGCCGCAAAAACCGGCTCGCTCGGCGAGTCCCCCGCCGAAGCGCCATCGGTAGCCCCCAACTCCCCCGCCAGTGGCCGCACCATCGCCCACGAGAGCGCACTAGCCCAGGTGGCGGGCGCGGCCACCTACATCGACGACATGCCCGAACTGCGCGGCACGCTGCACGCGGCGCCTATTCTGTCTACCCAGGCGCACGGCCATTTGCGCGGCGTGGACGCCACGGCAGCGCTGGCCATGCCGGGCGTGGTGGGCGTGGTCTTGAGTGGCGACGTGCCCGGCGACCGCATGCTGGCCGCATACGCGGGCGACGAGCCGGTGTTTGCCATGGACACGGTCCAGCACGTCGGCCAGGTCATTGGCCTGGTGGTCGCGAAAACCGTGGTGCAAGCCCGCCGCGCCGCGCGCAAGGTGGCGCTGCACATCGACGCCCTGCCCGCCATCCTGACGGTGCACGAGGCCCTGGCCGCGCAAAGCTATGTGCTGCCGCCAGTGCACGTGCGCCGGGGTGATGTGCAACAAGGCATGGCGCAGGCCGCCCACACCTTGCACGGCACATTGGAAGTGGGCGGGCAAGAGCACTTTTACTTAGAAGGCCAGGTGGCCTACGCCGTGCCGCACGCGCAAGGCCAGTGGTCGGTGTACAGCAGCACCCAGCACCCCGGCGAGGTACAGCACTGGGTGGCGCACGCGCTGGGCCTGCACAACCATGCGGTGCGGGTGGAGTGCCGCCGCATGGGCGGCGGCTTTGGCGGCAAAGAAACCCAGGCCGGCCATGTGGCGGTGTGGGCGGCCGTGGCAGCGCACAAGTTCAAGGCGCCGGTCAAGCTGCGCCTGGACCGCGACGACGACTTCATGGTCACCGGCAAGCGCCACCCGTTTGCCTACGAATACACGGCAGGTTTTGACGCCACCGGTCGCCTGACCGCGCTGGACTTGATGATGGCGGCCAACTGCGGCTTTAGCGCCGACCTCTCCGGCCCGGTGGCCGACCGCGCGGTGTTCCACAGCGACAACGCCTACTTTTTGGAAAACGTAGCCATTGCCTCCTACCGCTGCAAAACCAATACCCAAAGCCACACCGCGTTTCGTGGCTTTGGCGGGCCGCAAGGCGTGGTGGTGATAGAGGCCATCCTGGGCGACATCGCCCGCCACCTCAATCTGGACGCGCTCGATGTGCGTATGCGAAATTTGTACAGCGACGAAGCCCTTGCCGACCAAGGCACGGGCGGCCCCCACGCCGTGCTGCGCCGCGACACCACCCACTACCAAATGAAGGTGGAAGACAACATCCTCGCGCCCTTGCTCACCACGCTGGAGGCCACGTCCAGCTACCGCCAGCGCCGCGCAGAGATTGCGGCCTGGAACGCCAGCAGCCCGGTGCTCAAGCGCGGCCTGGCGATCACGCCGGTCAAGTTTGGCATCAGCTTTACCGCCACCTTGTTCAACCAGGCCGGCGCCTTGGTGCATGTGTATTTGGACGGCAGCGTGCGCATCCACCACGGCGGCACCGAGATGGGCCAGGGCTTGCATACCAAGGTGACGCAAATCGTGGCCGACGAACTCGGCGTGCCTTTTGAGCGCGTGTTGTGCAGCGCCAGCGACACCAGCGCTATTCCCAACGCATCGGCCACTGCCGCTTCGGCGGGCACCGACCTCAATGGCCGCGCGGCCCAGTTCGCCGCCCGCCATGTGCGCGACAACCTGGCGGCTTTTGTCTGCGGGCTGGACGGTTGCGGCGCCGGAGCCATTGCGTTTCGTGGCGGCGAGGTCATTTCACCCAAGGCCACGCGCAGCTTTGACGCCGTGGTGCAAATGGCCTACGCGAACCGCATTCAGCTCTGGAGCGACGGCTTTTACCGCACGCCCAAAATCCATTACGACAAAACCACGCTGACCGGGCGGCCCTTCTACTACTTTGCCTATGGCGCAGCCTGCACCGAGGTGGCGATTGACACGCTCACCGGCGAGAGCCGGGTGCTCAAAGTGGACATCCTGCA